>NZ_JBFBAD010000027.1:0-84010 GCF_040682075.1 Actinoplanes sp. NPDC051411
AATGGCGCCGGGCGTACCCCGCCGGGCGCCTCGTCTGTGAGAGAAAATCAGGCTCCTGTGACAAGGTGTTCCGCGTCTGCGCCGCCGAACGGCATCGGGTTGCCGAAAAGGCCGAGCAGTCCGGTCACCCAGAGTTGCCGGTGAGCGAACCGGCTGGGCCGGGTCACGATCAGCTTGACCTCACTGACGGCAGCGAGCTGGAACGCAGCGACGAGCGCGCTGATGCCCACGGAGTCGATGAAGGTCACGCTCTGCATGTTGAGCTCAATGCGCTCGGGTAGCCGGCCCTCGGTGAGCTGGGCGGCCACGGCTTCGCGGATCTCGTACGCGTTCTCAACGTCGATCTCACCGCTCGGTGCGACTTCCACCACGCCGTTGGCAAGCGTCGACATCGTTATCGACAGCGTCACGCCACTTCCCTCCACCCGCCCGGAACCGCTCCGAGCGTCTGCTCCTTGTGTGCGCGGGCCGCGACGCAGCGTAGTGCATGACGCGCACTGCCCAACGCCGGGGGCTGCCGGAGCCACCCCCGAAAGGTTCGGTGAAACTGCCCGAAAGGTTAGGCGCCGAACCTGTCAGTCACCTGAGTGACCCGTGTGAACCGCGTCAAGACTACCCACCTCTGTCCAGTCGATTAGCCGAACGTGATGGCGTCCACACCGGACACGTTTGCCGAATAATGCGCCTGGGCAGGGGTAATGGCAACAGGTGAAGAGAGGGTGACCGAGATGTTCTCGAGCAGGAGCAAGGCCGAACGTACGACGGCGCAGGCCTGGGACTACTTGTCGTCGGCCATGACCGCGGCCGGGGACACCGCCCAGGAGCTGGGCGGGCACACCGCCGACGCCGCGGCCCGGTTCGCCGACCAGGCCGGCCGGATCGCCGACCGGGCCGGCCGGCGCGGGGAAAACCTCGGGAAACGCGGTCAGAAACTGGCCGGAAAGGCCCAGAAGCGGGGCCGCAAGCTGGCCAAGAAGGCCAACAAGCGCGGAACCGCCCTGGCCGGCGTCGCAAGTGACAAGGCCGACGTGGCCTGGAGCCGGGCGAACGCGGCGGCCGACGCGCTGGCCGGGCGCAAGCGGCGCCCGTGGGGCCTGCTCCTCGGGGCGGGCCTGCTCGGCGGGGCGGTCGGCTTCGCGGCCGCCGGGGCGATGCGGGCCGCGAAGGAGCGCGAGGCCGAGACCCACGAGCTGGAGATGGCCGGCAACACGGTGATCGTGACCCCCTCGTACGACGAGTGACCCGCTCGGGCCGCCGGACGGAGCCCTTGGCCGCCCGGTGGCCCGACCGACGCGGGCCCGGCGACTTGCGCAGCTCATCGTCAATTCGGCCGAGGAGCGGAAAGTGCCACCGCTCATCCCCCGATAGGGACACAGCTCTGTACAGTTGAGCGTCGTTCGCTTGCCACCCGATCAGATAAGGTCCGTCGGTGCTCACTGCGGGACAGCTCCTCGGCAACCGGTATCGGTTGGACGAGCGCATCGCCACCGGCGGGATGGGTGATGTGTGGAAGGGCACCGATGTCGTGCTCGGCCGCGTCATCGCCGTGAAGGTGCTGCGCACCGCCATGCTGTCCGACCCCGAATTCGCCGCCCGGTTCTACGGCGAGGCCCGCATGATGGCCGCCTTCCGGCACCCGGGAGTGGTCGAGGTCTACGACTACGCGAGCGCCGACGACACCGACGACGAGCAGGTGGCCTACCTCGTCATGGCGTACGTGGAGGGCGAGCCGCTCTCCAACCGGGTCAAGCAGGGCCCGATGGGCGTCACCGAGACCATGACGATCGTCGCCCAGGCGGCCGACGCGCTGCACGCCGCCCACGAGGCCGGCACGGTGCACCGCGACGTGAAGCCGGGCAACCTGATCGTCAAGCCGACCGGCGCGGTCGTGCTGGTCGACTTCGGCGTCGCCCGGTCGGCCGCGGTGACCAGCGTGACCCAGGCCAACGCGATCGTCGGCACCGCCCTCTACATGGCCCCCGAGCAGGTCGCCAAGGGCAACGTCTCGCCGGCCACCGACATCTACGCGCTCGGCGCGGTCGCCTACCACTGCCTGGCCGGGCACCCGCCGTTCGACGGCGACAACGCGCTCCAGGTCGCGCTGCGCCACCTCGAGGACGAGCCCGAGCCGCTGCCCGCCCACGTGCCGCCGCAGGTCCGGGAGCTGATCGCCCGGGCCATGGCCAAGCAGCCGACCGACCGGTTCCACAGCGCGGAGGAGTTCGCCGAGGCGGCGGTCGCCGCGGCCGGCCCGCTCGACTGGAAAAAGCTGACCGGCACCTCGCTGAACGCGCCGATGAGCCCGGCCGGCATCAGCGGAACCCGGCTGACCACCCCGATGAGCCCGGCCCCGGCACCCCCGACCCGGCCGGTGTCGCTCCCCCGTGAGCTGCTGGTGCCGGCCTCGGCGCCGCAGCAGGCGGCCTACACCACCTCGGCCTCGCTCAACCGGCGGCCGCCGCGCAGCCAGACCGCGCTGCTGATCGGCGTGATCGCGATGATCGTGCTGGCCGGTGGCCTCGCGCTGGCGATCGCCCTGCGCCCGGGCAACAAGCAGGATCCGAGCTCGAGCACGCCCACCACCACCCCGTCGGCCACGCCCGGCGACTCCGCCCCGGCGGGGCCGTCCCTGCCGGTCGTGCCGCCGCCGGAGACGACGAGGGCGCACAACACGCCCAACGGGCAGAGCCAGCGGCCGAGCCGCTCGGCCTCGGCGAGCGCGTCGTCGAGCAAGCCGACCACGACGCCGCCGACGACCGCGCCGACCACCGCACCCACGACCGCGCCGACCACCGCACCCACCACGGCCCCGACCACCGACCCGACCACGCCGCCGGCGGTCAACAACGCGCCTTGACCCTGACACGGTGTCAGAGCGGAAGGTGAACACACCATGTTCACTATCGGAGACTTCGCCGGCCTCGGCCGGGTGTCGGTGCGGATGCTGCGTCACTACGACGCCATCGGCCTGATCCGCCCCGCCCACGTCGACCCGCACAGCGGCTACCGCTACTACACCGCGGCCCAGCTGCGGGTGCTCAACCGGGTGATCGCCCTCAAGGATCTCGGCTTCACCCTCCAGCAGGTGAAATCGATGATCGAGGACAAGGTCGAGCCGGGCGAGCTGCGGGGCATGCTGCGGCTGCGGCGGGCCGAACTGGCCGCCCAGGTCGAACGGGACGCCGCCCGCCTGGCCCAGGTCGACGCACGTCTCCGCCTGATCGAGACGGAAGGCCACATGGACACCGGAGACGTCATCCTCAAGAACGTGCCGGCGCTGCGGGTCGTCGAGCTGTCGGCGACCGCCGCCAGCTACGACGACGCCGCGTCGATCTCGGAGAACCTGAGCCCGCTCTACCCGCGGCTGATGGAGCTCATGAAGCAGCACGGCATCGCGATGACCGGGGCGCCGATCGGATACTACGAGCCGGCGCCGACCGGGCCCGGCGACGAGACGATCTCGGTGCACGCGGCGTTCCCGGTGGTGTCCGGCACCGGATCGGAGGGCCTCGGCTTCGACGTGATCGACCTGCCGCCGCTCGGCCCGGCCGCGACGGCGCTGCACATGGGCAGCATGATGGAGGCGATGGGTACGGTCCAGAAGATCGCGAACTGGATCGACGACAACGGCTACCGGCCGGTCGGGCCCGGCTTCGCCCGCGAGATCTACCTCGAGTGCCCGCCCGGCGACTTCGACCGGTGGATCACCGAGCTGCAGGTGCCGGTGAAAGCACCCGAAAACTAACCTCAGGTCGGCATCCGGGCGGCCGATCAAAGCGGTGCTGCAACCGAGCCGCTACCCGCGGAGGCCTCCTCGCGATGACCACCCAGATCCCGTACGACTCCGGGTCGGCGCAGCCGATGCCCGAATACCCCGCGTCCCCGCCGTGGGCCGAGCCCGCACCACCGGCCGCCCCGGAGCCGCCACCGTGGGACGGCGCCCCGCCCACCCGGCACGGCGCTCTGATGGTGCCCTACCCCGAGCTGATGCACGGCGCGGGACGGCCGGCCCCGCCGACCTGGCTGCCGGTGGCGCTGGTCAGCCTGTTCCTGGCGCTGGCCGGCGGGATCGCCACGTCGGCACTGGCCACCGACCACCTCGGACTGATGTGGGGGGTGCTGGCCGGCGCCTGCGGTGGTGCCCTCGGGCTGCTCGGCGCGCCGATGGCGGCGCGGCGGGCCCGCCGGGCGAGGCGGCACGGCAACCCGCGCTATCCGTACTGGCTGGCCTTCGGGCTGACGCTGGTCGCGGCCGCGGTGCCCGGGCTGTACGCGGTCGGAGTGACCGCCGGCATCGTGCAGTCGCAGGTGGTCGAGCCACGGGTGCAGCACACGATCGAGCAGAGCCTGGTGCACAGCGGACGCGTCGAGGTGTCGGACGGGGCCACCGTCGAGAGCGCCGAGTGCCTGCCGATCGGGGCGCGGCGTACCAACGACGGGTTGCGGGAGTACACGTGCTCGATCGCGCTGAGCTCCGGACGGCCCGGGACACTGCGGGTGACGGCGGACCGTAAGGGCAACTGGACATCGATCGGCGCAAAGTAGACGGGGCAGCGGGCCGGACGGATATCGAGGTAATCTCACGCGCCCGAAAACATGCTTCCACGAGGTGAGACGTGTCCCAGCCGCAGCCGCCCGCCGTGCCCCCCACCTACGGGCCGCCGCCCGGTTACGGGCAGCAGCCCGCCTACGCCCCACAGCCCGCCTACGCCCCACAGCCCGCCTACGCCCCGCCGCCCGGCTACGGGCAGCAGCCGGGCTACCCGACGTCGCCCGCGCCGGCCTACCCGGCGCAGAACTTCGGCGGCCAGCCCGCCACCGCCCCGGCCTATCCGGCTCCGGCCGGCTACGGCGGCGAGCTGCCGATGGTCTCGTGCCGGTTCTGCGGCAGCGTCCCGGCCGTCTCGATGACCTTCCGTGGCCACCAGGGCATGATCGTGATGATGCGGTTCCTGCGGATGGAGGGCCCGTTCTGCCGCGACTGCGGCCTCGGCACCTTCCGCCACATGACCTCGCGCACCCTGGTCCAGGGGTGGTATGGCTATGGCTCGTTCATCGCCACGCCGATCACCGTCCTGGTCAACCTGATCAAGCGGGGCAAGGTGGCCCGGCTGCCGGCGCCGCAGCCCAACCCGTTCGGGCCGAGCCGCCCGCCGATGAACCCGGGGCCGCGACTCCTGGCCCGCCCGATGACCTGGCTCGGCCTCTGCATCCCGATCGTCGTGCTCGGCATCTTCATCGCCGCGATCGCGAACAGCAACGGCTGACCGCCGTCGCGAGCGACAGCAGCCCCCGAGCCGCCGTCGCGAGCGACAGCAGCCCCTGAGCCGCCGTCGCGAGCGACAACAGCCCCTGAGCCGCCGTCGCGAGCGACAACAACCGCTGAGCCGCCGCCACGGCAACAACTGGACCGCCGTCGCGAGCGACAACAACCGCTGAGCCGCCGTCGCGCGCGAACGGCGGGGGCTGAAGCGGCCTACATCGAGCTCGGCAGTTCGATGCCGAGCAGTGTGAGCCCCCGTTCGAGGGTCCGGGCGGTCCGGTCGGCCAGCGCCAGCCGGCTCGCCCGGGTCGCCCCTTCCGACCGCAGCACCGGACAGTTCTCGTAGAACACCGAGAACGCCGCCGCCAGGTCGTGCAGATAGGCGGCCAGCCGGTGCGGTTCCCGCCGGTCGCCCGACGCCCGCACCGCCGGCTCGAAGCCGAGCAGGGCCAGCGCGAGCGCCCGCTCCGCCGGTTCCCCCAGCACGACCGGGCCGCCCGTCGCCGCGTCGTCGCCCGCCCGCTGGAACATCGACCGGATCCGGGCGTACGCGTACTGCAGGTAGGGCCCGGTGTTGCCGGTCGACGCCAGCATCCGGTCCCAGTCGAAGACGTAGTCGCTGCGCCGGTCCGACGAGAGATCGGCGTATTTGATCGCGGCCGTCCCGACCGCGTGCGACGACGCCCGCGCGTCGGCCTCGTCGAGCAGGCCGCTGAGCTTGACCGACGCCCCGGCCCGGGTCCGCAACATCTTGCCGTCGGTGCCGAGGACCGATCCGAAGTCGACGTGCTCGGCCGGCACCTCCGGTGTCAGCCAGCCGGCCATCCGGGCGACCGCGAACACCATCGCGAAGTGGGTGCTCTGCGGGGTGCCGACCACGTACAGCAGCCGGTCCGCCTTTAGTTCCCGCACCCGGTAGCGCACCGCGGCGAGGTCGGTCGCGGCGTACCCGAAACCGCCGTCACTCTTACGCACCAGAAGCGGCAGGGGCTCGCCCTCACGACCGGCGAAGCCGGGCGGGAAGGCGCAGAGGGCGCCCTCGCTCTCCACCAGCAGGCCCTTGGCGCCGAGTTCGTCGAGCACCGACGGCAGCTGGTCCTGATAGAAGCTCTCGCCGACGAAGTCGTCCGGCCGGAGCGTGACACCCAGCCGGCGATAGGCGTCCATGAACGCCTCCTCGGACTGGGCGACCAGCCGCTGCCACAGTTCCCGCGAGAGCGGGTCGCCGCCCTGCAGCGCGACCACCCGCCGCCGGGCCCGCCGCTGAAAGTCCTCATCGGAGTCGAACCGCGCCCGGGCCTGCCGGTAGAGCCGGGTCAGGTCGCCCAACGAGTGGCCCGAGCCCTCGCCGGTGTCGACCAGATATTCGATCAGCATGCCGAACTGGGTGCCCCAGTCACCGAGGTGGTTGACCCGGACGACGTCGTGGCCCTGCCATTCGAGGATCCGGGCCAGCGCGTCACCGATGATCGTCGACCTCAGGTTGCCGACGTGCATCTCCTTGGCCACGTTGGGCCCCGAGTAGTCGAGCACGATCCGTTCGCCGCCGGCCGGGGGCGGCTCGGGAAAACCGGCCGCCGCCGAAGCCAGGAAGTCGTCGTCGACGGTCAGGTTGAGGAAACCCGGGCCCGAGACCGAGATCGCGGCCAGGCCGGACAGATCGGCGGCGGCCACCACCTCGGCCGCCACCTCTCTCGGCGGCCTCCGGAGCGCGTGTGCCAGCGCGAGCACCGCGTTGGACTGGAAATCGGCGTGCTGGGACGCGCGGATCACCGGGTCGGCCGGCCGGCCGGCGACCACGGTCAGAGCAGCGGACAGCCGAGCGGCGAGGAGCGCTTCGAGATTCATGACCATTCCCGTCGATTTTCAGGACGGGTCGTCGGTCGATGTCACGAGCGGGCACCGGCGGAATCGACCCGCCGGTGGAGGTGCAGCAGTCAGCGGCGGTCGTCGGGCCGCCGGCGTCGCTCGCTGAAGAACTGCATGGCGCAGACTGTAACTCATGTCGTGGGAACCAGAGGACGCCGGCGCGTTCCCGCTGCCGTCCGGCCGGCTGATCCGCGGACGCGGCCTGCGCGACCCGATGCCGTCCGGGCACGCGCCGACGTTCGGGGTCTACCTGCTCGGCACGGAGCCGCCCGAGTTCGGTTGGACGAGCCGGTGGATTCGCTGGCCCGACTTCCGGTTACCGGTCGATCCGGCGTACGCCCGAAAGGTTTTGATCGAAGCGTGGCGGCGCAGCGAGAGCGAGCGGGTCGAGATCGCCTGCGGCGGCGGCCGCGGGCGCACCGGAACCGCCCTGGCCTGCATCGCCGTGCTCGACGGCGTGCCGGCCTCCTCGGCGGTGGAGTTCGTGCGCGAGCATTACCATCCGCGCGCGGTCGAGACACCGTGGCAGCGCCGATTCGTGCGGCGTTTCGCGGCGAACGGAAACTAGGGCAACGATCAGAAGCGGCCATTAATCTGGACCCGGACGCCAGTGCCGACCCTGGGGGCATCATGATCGTCGTCGAGCGCACGTTCACCGTCGGGACGACCCCCGAGTCGGCGCTCGCCTACCTCATGGACTTCGGCAACACCCAGGAATGGGACCGGGCCGCCCAGCACACCGTCCGCAGCGGCTCGGGCCCGCTCCAGCCCGGAGCGACGTGGCGGCAGGCCTGCCGCATCCTCGGCATCACCGCCGAGCTGACCTGGACCCTGATCGAGGCGACCGGCGAACGACTCGTCTTCCACGGCCGCAACGAGGGCGCCACCTGCGTCGACACCGTCTTCGTGCGACCGGCGCCGGGCGGCACCGAGGTGACCTACCGGGTCGAACTGGAGATGCACGGCCTGGCCAAGCTGGCCACCCCGGTCATGAAAATCGAGTTCGAGAAGCTCGGCACGGAAAGCGCGGCCGGTCTCAGCCAGGCGCTCAACCGGCTCTCCGCGCCGGCCTGGCGGCCGTCGGCGATTCCCCCTCCGGCGCCGGCTTAGCGGGCCACCAGCATGTGGGCGTACGCGGCGGGGACCTCCACGTCGCGTCCGGCCCGTCCGGCGAGCGCCAGTCCGCGACCGGCCGCCGCGGCGGTCCGGGCATGTTGCCCGCCCAGCCAGAGCGTCTCGGCCAGGGCGAGTGCGGCCGGGCCGACGAACGGCGATTCGCCCGTCCGGTAGGCCCATTCGGCGGCGAGCGTCGCGTCCTCCAGCGCGCCCGGCTCGCCGCGGCGGCCCCGCAGCTGGGCGCGCACCGACCGGGCCGGGACCAGGGCCGGCTCCGGCCGTGGCCAGCAGCCGGCGGGGCCGATCGCGTCGTCGCGGAAGGTGAACACCAGCCGGGCCCGGCGACCCGGCCGCCGGCGACGCTCTCGGCGTCGGGCCGTTCGAGAAGCTCCATTCGGGACGACGCTGGGCCGGGTTCGCGACAGTCACCAGCAGCTTTTGGACAGTCGGGTGGGTTAGGGTTCGGCCCGTGTCGGTGATGACTGTCGCCTCCGAGCGAACCCATGCGCGCCGTGGCCTGGTTGCCTGGCTGTCGACCGTGCTGGTGGCGCTGACCTGCGCGGCCGCCGCCGCGGCGGGTGCGGCCTGGGTGGGCTGGCGGGCGGCCGGGCCGCTGCCGTCCGACGTGCGGGCGCGGGAGATCGTGGCTCCGCTGGGGTCGGGGGTGCCGGTGCGGCTGGGCGATCGCGACGACGCGCTGTTCGGCTATTCCGGCGGCGGTTCGCTGCGCTGGCTGCTCGGCGACGACCGCTTCCGCGGTGGATATGTCGACGTCTCGCTCGGTTCGACCACGTCGGAGCAGGTGCAGGCCGCGATGAAGGGCGACGGCTGGCAGGTCGACGCCGACGACCAGTTCGGCGTGAGCGCCCGCAAGGGCCCGGTCGCGGCGCTGCTCTACCAGCAGGGTGAGTCGGTGACGATCGAGCTGGTGCGGGCGCGGCCGGGGCCGGTGCGCCCGCTCGAGCTGGCCGGCTGGGTGGCCGGGCTGCTCCTCGGGTGGGCGGCCGCCCGGCGGTTGATCGCGGCCCGGCGGGCGGCGTGGATCGTCGGGGCCGGTTCGGCGGTGCTGCTGTTGCCGGCCACCGTGCTGACGACCGGGCAGCTGTTCTCCGAGGCCGTGCTGCCGCCGACGATCACGCCACCCGCGTTGTGGGGCGACTACGCGTCTTCCGTGGTGCACCCCCTGGCCCTGGTCGGAGCCCTGCTCGGGGTGCTGGCCCTACTGGTCACGCTGCTGCCCTCGCCGGACAAAAGCGCGTCACCCGGCAAAAGCGCGTCACCCGGCAAAAGCGCGTCACCCGGCAAAAGCGCGTCACCGGGCCGAGACCCGTCATCGGCCGAAGCAGCTCAGGACGGCGGCGCCGGCGAGGTCGGTCGATAGGGTTCGCAGGTGGGCCGCCGGCCGGTCGCCGGTGAAGAGCCGCCGCCCGGAGCCGACGACGCTCGGGAAGGTCAGCAGCCGATACTCGTCGATCAGATCGTGATCCGCCAGCGTCTGCACGACGCCGAGGCTGCCGGGGACGACCACGTCGCGCTGCTCGTTCTTCACGGCGTCGGCCAGGTCGCCGTCGAGCAGCCGTGAATTGGGCCAGGCCGACGTGTCGGTCAGGGTGCGCGAGGCCACCAGCTTGGGCACGGCGTTCATCCGCCGGGAGAACGGGTCGTCGCGGTTGGGCCAGAGCCGCGAGAACAGCTCCCACGTGGTGCGGCCGAGCAGCATGACGCCGTCGTCCAGCAGGGGGCCGAGGCGGAACTTGTCGCCGGCGACCGATTCGGGGCCGTGCCGGAAGGCCCAGCCGCCGGCCGGGGTGCCCCCGGAGCCGTCCGGGTCCTCGACGACGCCGTCCAGGGTGATGAACTCGATGACGATGACGCTCACGATGTTTCCCTTCGGTCGATGCTCACCGGTACATACCGGCCGCGGCGGCCGAACTCATCGCGGCGGCAGCGCGAAAATCTCGAAGACCTTCGGGTCGGCGAAGACCACGTTGTGCGCGACGCGGCCTCCGACGATCTCCAGCACCTGCAGCGAGTGCGGCCGATGGGCACCATCGGCTTCCGGGGCGTACGCGGCGAGCGCCGGCTGCCCGTTCGCGGAAACCGGCCTCGTCAGCCAGCCCGGGCCGCGCATCCGGAACACCCGCTCCATGAACTGGCCGTAGTGGCGGCGGCCCTGGTACCAGAGCGCAACCGGCGGCATCTCCATGATCGCGTCGTCGGTGAGCAGCTTGACCAGGGCCGGAACGTCGGCCGCCTCGAACGCCCGCGCGTACTGCTGGACGGTCTTGCGGACCTGCGGGTCGTCCGGTTCGGCGATCTCGCCCGGGTCGCCGACACCGGTGAGGGCGGCCTTGGCTCGCTGCAGGGCGCTGTTGACCGCCGGGACCGTGGTGTCGAGCTGGGTGGCGACCTCGGCGGCGCTGAAGTCGAGCACCTGCCGCAGCACGAGCACGGCCCGCTGGCGCGCCGACAGGTTCTGCATCGCCGCGACCAGGGCCAGCCGCAGGTCGGCCCGGGCCTCGACCTCGACCCGGCCGTCGGGGAACGGCTGCAGCCACGGAATGTCGAACGCCGGGGTCAGCGGCGCTCCCGGATCGTCGCTCCGCTCGACCAGGCCGGACGGCAGTGGCCGTTTCGCGGCGCGTTCGAGCGCGGTCAGGCAGACGTTGGTGGCGATGCGGTAGAGCCACGTGCGGATGGAGGCGCGGGTCTCGTCGTATCGGTCGCGGGCCTTCCACGCGCGCAGCATCGTCTCCTGCGCGAGGTCTTCCGCCTCGTGGAAGGAGCCCAGCATGCGGTAGCAGTAGGCGATCAGCTCGCCGCGGTAGGGCTCCAGGTTCACGCGTCCAGTGTCCCGCTCGCCCTGGCTACTGTCCCGCGCCGTACGGGAAAAGGCCCTTGATCGTCACCGGAAGGTGACCGCTGGTTTTGATCTTGCCTTGGAGGACCGCGGCGAGCGCGGTGACCGAGACCGGCTGGTAGTCGTAGGCCGCCAGGTACGCCGGGGCCGACGGGAACGACGCGATGTCGTAGGGGCCGCCGACCGAGGCGACCACGATCGGCTTGCCGGTGGCCAGCAGTGCGTTGACCAGCTTCTGCTGGGTGGTGTCGCCCCACGCGTTGTAGGTCGTCACGACCGTGACGTCGGCGGCCCGGGCGGCGGTCACCGCCTGCGCGATCACCGCGTCGCTCGGCGAACCGGTGTAGAAGCGGGTCGCGCCCAGCGCGGCCGCCAGGTTGGTCGTGGTGCTGACGCCCCAGCCGGTGACCAGCACCTTCTGGTCCGGCCGCAGCGGAAGGCCGGCGCCCCGGAGCGTGGTGATCGAGCGGGCGGCGATGTCGGCCATCGTCGCGAGATGAGCCGGAGTTCCGACCACCGGCGAGGACGGGACCATCGGGTCGTGCGTCTTCGTGGCCAGGATCCGGCGGACCGACTGGTCGATGCGGGACTCGCTGATCGTGCCGTTGCCGACCGCGTCGATCAGGGCCTGGATCGCGCCGGGCACGTCGCGCGGCATCAGCAACTGGTCGACGCCGGCGTTCACCGCGTCGACCGCGATCTCCGCGTTGGTGTAGTCGTTCAGTGCCGCCGCGTCGAGCGCGTCCGTGATCACGACGCCGTTGTAGTGCAACTGGTTACGCAGCAGCCCGGTGATGATCGGCTTGGAGAGGCTGGCCGGCGCCCCGGACGGGTCGAGCGACGGTGCCACGATGTGCGCGGCCATGATGCTGGTCGTGCCGGCCGCGATCGCGGCCACGAACGGTGGCACGTGGGTTTTGACAATTTCGGCGCGGCTCTGGGAGGTGACCGCGACCCCGTTGTCGGTGTTGACCGTGGTGTCGCCCAGCCCCGGGAAGTGTTTGGCCTGGGTGCCGATGCCGGCCGCGCGGTAACCACCGATCGCGGCGGCCGAGTTGAGCGCGACCGGGACCGTACGGTCGCCGAACGAGCGCACACCGTCGGCGGCGTTCTGCGGGTTGGTGTTGACGTCGACGACCGGCGCGTCGACCTCGGTGATCCCCAGGGCGCGCAACTCGGCGCCGCTCACCTGGGCCGCCCGGTACGCGTTGCGCGGGTCGAAGGTGGCGCCGATCGCCATGTTGCCCGGGCCGACCGCGAGCGGCGCGCCGATGCGGTTGACCACGCCACCCTCCTGGTCGGTGCTGATCTGCAGCGGAACACCGGTGTCGGCGAGCGCGGCCGTCTGCAGCCCGTTGGAGAGGCCGGCGATCTGGGCCGGATCGGCGAGGTTGTCGCTCCAGGTGAAGTAGATGACGCCGCCCAGATGGTATTTGGCGACGGCCTGGGCGGGGGTGGTCACGTCGGAGCCGAACTTCGCCTGGTTGGCCGCGGCGTCGGCGGCGCTCACGCTGGTCGCATTGGTGCCATAGACGTACGAGACGACCATCTGGCCCACCTTTTCGGCCAGGGTCATGCCTTTCAGTCCGTCGGCGTGCGCCGCTGTCGGCCCGGTCAGGACCAGCGTCGCTGCCAGCGTCCCCGTCAACCACCGTCGCATGTGAGAGGCCCTCCTCGTTCCGGTTGCCCGCCCACCGTACCGCCCATTGACACCGGTCACTGGGCGGTACGGGGTTCGTACCTAACTCGCCGGCGTGACCGTCCAGTCCGGGTGACCGGGCATCGGCGGCGTGGTGGTGCCGTAGAGCCAGGCGTTCAGGAACGGGCGCAGGTCCTGGTGGGCGACCCGCGAAGCGAGCGCGATGTAGTCCTGGGTGGAGGCCGACTTACCGCGGTAGATCGAGACCCAGTCCCGCTCGACCTGCTGGAACTTCGCGGCGCCGATCTTCTGCTGGAGGGCGTAGAGCGCCAGCGCGCCACCGTCGTAGACGTTCTGGTTGAACACGTCCCACACCGAGTCGGAGTCGAGCGGGGCGGCCACCGGGCCGAACGCGGCGCGGTACTTGTCGCCGTTCGCGTAGACGTGCTTGAAGTACGCCTCGCGGTCGGCGTAGCCCCGCTCGTACTGGCTGAAGGTGCCGCTCTGCTCGGAGTAGAGAAGTTCGTACCAGGTGGCGTGGCCCTCGTTCTGCCAGACGTCACTCCACGACTTGGGTGCGACGCTGTCGCCGAACCACTGGTGGGCCAGCTCGTGCACCATCACCGGGCCGAGCACGTATTCGGGCGCCGCGAACAGGCCGGTGTCGTAGAGCGACAAGGTCTGCGTCTCGAGCGCGAAGCCGAGATTGGCGTCGATGACCAGGGAGCCGTAGTCCTCGAACGGGTACTGCCCGACCTGCTTCTCCATCCAGGTGATGTGGTCGCGCTCCTGGGCGGCGAGGGGGAACAGCGTCGACGCGAGCCGGCGCGGGACGACGTCACGGATCGCCGTACGGCCGACCGAGGGGAGCGTCCGCACGGCGAAGTCGCCGACCGCCACCTGCACGAGTTCGCTGGCCATCGGCTTCGACTCGCGGTAGGTGTCGCTGACGTACCCGTTGCGGACCCGGTTCTGGACCCGGACGCCATTGGCCGTGCCGGTCCAGCCGACCGGCTCGGTCAGCGTGATCGTGTACGTCGCCTTGTCGCTCGGGTGGTCGTTGCTCGGGAACAGCAGGTGCGACTCATTGGGCTGCCCGGCCAGCACCGTTCCGTCCTGAGTGGTCACGAAGCCGACCGGCGAGTCGGCGTTGGCCTCGATCGGGGTGGCCTGGAAGCCGCTGACCGTGACCCGGAAGTGGTGCCCCCGGGGCAGGTAGCGGCTCGGGGTGATCACGAGTTCGTCGCCGCTGCGGGTGAACGTGGCCCGGTGGCCGTCGACGTCGACCCGCGCGACCGAGTCGCCACCGAAGTCAAGGTCGAAGCGGGAGAGGCTCTGGGTCGCGACGGCGGTGATGGTGACGTCACCGGAGACCGCCTGCTTGGGGTCCTTGGCCGCGTAGCGCAGGCTCAGATCGTAATTTCGCACGTCGTATCCGCCGTTGCCGAGCAGCGGGTAGAGGCGGTCGCCGAGGCCGGCCGATCCGGGCGACGGCCGGGATCCGCCGGCGTACGCGGGTGCGCCGACTCCGGCCACGGCGACCACCGCGGCGGCGCCGACGATCAGGAGACGGTTACCTATGGAAGCGCTCATGACACCGGACGCTACGCCCGTGCATCGAGCGATTTAAAGATCCCGCTTTCCATTGTAGATGTGAGAGCTTACTCTCGAAACATGTCTCTCACGAATCCGCTCGGCGACATCCCGATCTCCGACCCCCAGGCGATGCGGGCGCTGGCCCATCCCGTACGCCTCGCGGCCCTCTCGTTCCTGCAGCGCAACGGGCCCGCCACCGCGACCATGCTCGCGCCCGAGGTGGGCGCCACCCCCTCGGTCACCAGCTGGCACCTGCGGCACCTGGCGACCTTCGGCCTGGTCACCGACGCCGACCCGGACGAGGTGCCGGGCGACAAGCGGCAGCGCTGGTGGAAGGCGGCGGCCCGCGGCTTCCGGATCGAACCGGGCGAGGGACCGGAGTACGAGGCGGCCTACGAGGTGCTCGGGCGGCAGTTGATCGAGACCGCGCGGGAGCAGGTCGACACCTGGCTGCGGGACACCGCGCCGCGGCTCTCCCCCGAGTGGCGGCAGGCGGCGAGCGTGTCCAACACCGGCGTCTGGCTCACCGCCGACGAGCTGCGGGACCTCGACGAACAGATCGACGAGCTGCTCGGGCCGTACGTCATGAGAGCGGAAGCGGACCGCCCGGCCGGCGCCGCGCCGGTCCGGGTCCTCCGGCACTTCCTGCCGTCATGAACGACTTCCGCAAGCTCTGGACCGGCGATCTGATCTCGCAGTTCGGCGACCGCGTCAGCGAACTGGCGCTGCCGCTGATCGCGGTCGCCACGCTGGCCGCGAGCCCGGCCCAGGTCGGCCTGCTCACCGCCGCGGTCTGGGCACCCAACCTGCTCGGCGTGCTGGCCGGCGCGTGGGTCGACCGGCGTCCCCACCGCCGGTCGATCATGATCGGTGCCGACCTGCTGCGGGCGGCGGCGCTGTTCAGCCTGCCGATCGCCCACTGGTTCGGGGTGATCACATTGACCCAGCTGTTCGCGGTGGCACTGCTCTCCGGGGCCGGCCAGGTCCTGTCGATGGCCGCCTACCAGTCGTTCTTCGTCACGCTGGTGCCGCCCTCGCGGTACGTCGAGGCCAACAGCAAGCTCAACATCAGCCGTTCGGCGTCGTTCTCGGCCGGCCCCGCGATCGGTGGCTATCTGATCCAGCTGCTGACCGCGCCGGTCGCGGTGATCGTCGACGCGTTCTCGTTCCTCGCCTCGGCCCTGTTCCTGTCCCGCATCCCGTCTTCTTCGACCCCGGTCCACGCCTCGGCCGGCGGCGTCCGGCACGGCGTGCGCTACGTCTTCGAACACCCCTATCTGCGGGCCGCGCTCGCCTGCGTGACCACGCTCAACTTCTTCACGTTCATCGCACAGGCGCTGGCGGTGCTGTTCGCCAGCCGCACGCTCGGCCTGCCGGCCGGCGTCATCGGCCTCGCCTTCGGCCTCGGGGCGCTCGGCGGTCTGGCCGGGGCCGCGGTCGCGCCGCGGCTCGCCCAGAGGTACGGCGTGGGCCGCCTCGTTCTCCTCGGCTCGATCCTGTTCCCCGCCCCGATCGCGATCATGGCCCTGGCCACCGGCCCGCACTGGCTGGAGGCGACGATCATCGCGGCCGGCGAGGCGCTCAGCGCGGCCGGCGTCATGATCTTCGACATCAACCTGAACTCGATACAGACCGCGGTGACCGCCGACCACATGCGCAGCCGGGTGTCCGGCGTCTTCAGCACGATCAACTACGGCTCGCGCCCGCTCGGGGCGGTGATCGGCGGCCTGCTCGGCTCGTGGATCGGGGTGCGGCCGACGTTGCTGCTGGCGGCGGCCGGCGGCGCCCTGTGCTGTCTGTGGCTGTTTCCGTCGCCGATCCCGCGCATTCGGAGCCTTTCGGAGGTCGGCTCGCCGCCGGTGCTCGTTCACAATGAGGCGTGACCGCCGGGGTAATCGATCTCGACGCCGCGCCGCGCGTGGCCGCGGCCCGGCGCCCCCTGGCTCCGCTGCTGCTCAGCCTGGTGCTGGTGCTGTTGCTGGGGGCGTCCGCGCCGCTACGGCAACCAGACCCGGCGGCCACCGTCCCGGCGACGTTCCTGGACGACATGTTCATCGACGGCACCCGGCTGTTCGTGGTCGGGCCCGGCGGTCTGCTGCGGATCTTCCGGCTGCCCGACGCGCATCCGCTCGGACAGATGCGGATCGGCTCCCCGGGGTCGATCAGCGGGGTGCGGCAGGTCGGCGACGTCCTGCTGGTCATGGCCAGCGGACCCCGCGTGACCACGGCCTTCGACGCCGGGTCGGGGCAGGAACTGTGGTCGTCCGGGGCCGATCTGGTCGCGGCCACGGCCGACACCGTGGTGCTGACCGACGACCTGGCGATCTGGGCGGTCGACGCCCACAACGGGAGCGTCGGCTGGCGGGTCGACCAGCCGACCCTCGGTTCGCGTTACCTGGTGACCGCCGGACTGGACAGCATGACCAGTTACGACGGGCAGACCGGCTCGCCGATCTCCTCCCGGAAGATCCACCTGTCCGGAATCATCTACAGCTACATCTCCGAGGACCGCTTCGTGATCGGCGATTCGTCGGGTCTGTCGGCCTACCGGCTGCCCGCACTGACACCGCTGTGGCACGTGCCGGCCGACCCCCGGGAAGACCGGCTCGAACCCGGTTGCGTCCAGGTCCTCTGCTCCTACCTCGGCGTCCAGGGCGTCACCGTCCGCGACCCGGCGACCGGGCGCACGCTGCTGGAGCAGTTCCCGATGGGCGGCGCTCACCCCGCTCGG
Organism: Actinoplanes sp. NPDC051411; assembly: GCF_040682075.1. Lineage (NCBI taxonomy): Bacteria > Bacillati > Actinomycetota > Actinomycetes > Micromonosporales > Micromonosporaceae > Actinoplanes > Actinoplanes sp. NPDC051411. The sequence continues at coordinate 17,075 of NZ_JBFBAD010000027.1, forward strand.
CCAGGACCTGGTCGGAACGACCACTCACACCCCGCTCGACTCCGCACACCTGTTCCTGCTCGACCCGGCCACCGGCGACCCTCGCGGCGACTTCGGCGACTGGCGCGCGGTCATCGGCCCCGGCGGCACCCTCCGGTACGCCCTCCACCCGGCCGCCACCCCGAACGACTACTGGTTCGGCGAACTCGACCCGGCCCACGCATCGGTCCGCATCCTCGGCCAGGCCCCCCGCGTCTCCGGCCACTGCGACGTGAGCGCGGGCGCACTGATCTACCACCGCATCGACGGCTCCATCGCGGTCTGGCGCTTCAGCTGACCCGGTTCCGAGCCCCGGGCGGCGCTACCCCTGGTCGGGCTCGGCGTGCCGGTCTGTTTCGACCGGCGGCGGGCCCGGCGAGGGCTCGGTCGAGTCGGCTGGGTGGGTGCTGCCGCGGTGGTGTTTCTTGACGAAGGTGTAGCCGGGCGCGAGCGGCATCTCGGCGATCTGCTCGTGCAGGCTGACCTGCCGCTCCGACGGCTGGGCGCCGGCCGGGAGGCGGCGCACGAAGCCGCTCACCCAGTGCTCGCGGCGTTCGGCGCCGGCATCGTCGTCGAGGAGGTCGAAGTCGGGGTCGCCCGGGTAGGGGGCCGGCTCGACCATCGGGGCGTAGAACAGCATCTCGGCCGTCTTCTGGCCGGGAACGGCCGGATAGCTCGCGTAGCCCGACGAGTCGACGCTGCCGTCGACCCGGGTCAGGAAGCCCTCGCGGATCAGCTGGTCGAGCGCGTTCTTCAGCAGGAACGTGCCCTTCGCTCCGCGGCCCAGACCGCAGTGTTTCGGCAGCTCCGAGTCTGCGAGCACCGCGCTGCCGTCCTCGAAGACCCGGCCCACCCGGCGGACCGAGCGCAGCACCTGCCCCCGGTTGGATTTTCCCGGGTCGAACGAGCGGGTCACCACCCGCGGGTCGTACTCGTGGTAGTAGGCCACGCCGTCGACCCGGACCGGTTCGTCGAGTGCGGCCGTGCGGACCACGATCTCGTCCTTGGCCGCCTGCCAGGACACCGTGACCAGGGCGCCGGGGCGGAGGTCGGGCGGCCAGACCAGCCCGGTGAACTGCCACTCCACGTCCTGCCGGAGCTCGGCGTCGAAGACCTGGGTGGTCGCGTTCAGCCCGAATTCGCGGTGTTCGAGAACCACCTTGACCTGGTCACTCTCGCGGAGGAACTCCACGCACTCCTCCGGTACGGCGCACACCCCACCGTCGAGGTCGGCCTGCCAGAGAGCGAACCGCCGAGTCCCCTTCCGCATCCGACGAAGATACCCGCCCGTTCAGGACGATGATCGGCAGTAGATTGGCGCGGTGACGTTCCGTGGCTGGCCGAGCGAGGCCCTCGAGTTCTACGAGGGGCTGACCGCCGACAACTCGAAGTCGTACTGGACGGCACACCTGCCGGTCTATGAGAACCAGGTGCGCGCGCCGATGGAGGAACTGCTGGCGCGGCTGGAGCCCGAGTTCGGGCCGGGCAGGATCTTCCGGCCCTATCGGGACGTGCGGTTCAGCAAGGACAAGTCGCCGTACAAGAACCACCTGGCGGCGTCGCTCCCGGAGGCCGGCTACGTCCAGTTGTCGCAGGACGGGCTGGCGGTGGGCGCGGGGATGTATCAGATGTCCCCCGAGCAGTTGGACCGCTATCGCCGCGCGGTCGCCTCCGACGCGACCGGAACCGTGCTCGCGGGGATCATCGCGAAGATCGAGAAGGCGGGGATCGGGGTGCTCGGGCGGGACACGCTGAAGACCGTGCCCCGCGGCTACCCGAAGGATCATCCGCGCATCGATCTGCTCCGGCACAAGGGCCTGGTGTGCTGGAAGGAGTGGCCGCCGGCGGCCTGGCTGGGCACGGCGGCGGCCGCGGACCGCGTCGTCACCGTGCTGCGGGCGGCCCGCCCGCTGCGGGAGTGGTTCGCCGACCACGTGGGCCCGGCCTAGGCCGAGTGCACCAAGGGCTTGTGGCCGGGCCCTCCGACGTGTACCTCTGTCCGATGCCGGACAGAGGTACACAAGGGAGGGCCACATTGAACCCGTCACGCATCCGGAGCCGTACTGGCCAGCGAGCGAGCGTAATCAACGTGCGTCTATCGCCAGCTCCGCCGTCGCGGCTTGCTGGCGTCGTAGGCGCATCGCTACGGTGTGTGGAACGCGCGCCCCGCGCTGTAGCGATGTTCGGAGACGACTGAGCCCAACCGTCCAACCGCCTGAGGGACCGCATGGTCACTGAGAACGTGACAGATCCGCTTGAGAAGGCCCTCGGCGGACCGGCCCACGCCGCCCTCCTGGACTGGGCATCACAGCAACGGCGCACCGTTCGGCTGACCAATCCTCCGTGGATGGCGCACGGCTACACCGGCGCCATGCTCGCCGCGGTCGTCGTCACCACTCCCGGCCAGTCCGATCGTCAGGTGATCGTGAAGGCCTGTCCGGCCGGCCAGTACGCCGACGAGACCGGAGCCCACCAGGAGGCGCAGGCGCACTCCAGCCGTGATTTCTTCCAACGGCACCTCGTCGGCCAGGCCTACGATCCCTATCCGATTCCGGGCGGCGGCCGCCTGATGTTCCAGGACATCGCCGGCGCCAGCCTCGACCTCGCGCCGCTGTCCGGGGTGCCGGACGAGCGCTTGCCCGCCGCGTGCCGGAGCGTGATCGACTCGATCGTCCGGAGTTGGAACCCCACCCTGGTCAGGTCCGTGCAGACAACCGTCGGCGACTATCTGACGCGGGAGTTCACTCGCACACTCAGCGCGGGTGTTTCGCCCGAGTCGCTGGCGACCTCCCTGGGCCTGCTGGGCCCCGGGTTCCGCTACCTGAGGGACGAGACGCCCCGGGGACCGGTCGACACACCGAATCCGCTGTTCATGATGTCCGACGAGAAGCTGGGCGCCGGGATGCGTATCGACGCGGTCGTCGGCCTCGCCCACGGCGACCTGCACACCGAGAACGTCCTGATTCCCAAGGCCTACGGCGAGTACGGGATCGACGAGTTCCGGCTGGTCGACCTGTCCAGCTTCGAGCCTGGGGCCCCGGTGACGCGAGATCCGGTCACCTTGATGATGTCCGTGGTCGCACCCACGATCTCCGAGCTGCGGTCGGACGAGCAGGAGGCCCTGCTGTCGTTCGTGCTCGAGCCCTGGAAGCCGCCCGCGCGCCTGAGCGCGCTCTTCGCGCAGACGCTGGAGACCATTCATCGCACGGGCAACGAGGCCATCAAGTCGATGAACCTCGGCGACTGGCGCTCGCAATACCTGTTGTCGGTGATCGCGACGGCACTGCAGTTCACCGCCTTCACGAGCATCGGCGACGAGGGCCGCTGGTGGTTCTTCCGGCTGGCCGGCCGCGCCGGCGGGGAGTTCCTCCGCCACCTCGGCGTCTACGACCCACAGGACGCCGTGACGATCCGCCGGCCCGTCTCGTGGCCGCCCGCGGTCGCCGCGCTGGCGGCGCCCACCTTCGACCTGGACGAGGCCGGCTACGAGTCGCTGGTGACCCTCCTCGGAAACCTGCCGCCGGATCAGCTCCGGCACGCTTACACGGAGATGGCGACCACCTCGGAGCCGACCACTCAGCCGAACTGGCGGGACCCGCGGGCCGTCATTCTGGCCGTGGACCGGGACGCGGAGCCGTGGGCCGGAATCGACCCGCTTCTCGTCTACGCCGAGCGGCTGGCCCACGCGCTGGGCGGCGGCGCCGGACTGCGGCTCCACGGCTGGGTCACCGAGTGCGGCCGGCTGCACTATCCGGAGGAGCACCTCCGGGGCCTCTGCGCGGCCGTGAGCAGGCATTTCTCCGATGATATCGCGGTGTCGCCGGCCGGTTCGATGAGAGAATCGACCTCCGATTCCTCCAGCTCTCGGGATCTAAGTACGATTTCTTCCGGAAATGACCTTTTGCCAGGAGGCTCCACCGTGTTGGCCACATCGGTTTCCGCACCGTCGTCCGAGACGGCTGCGGCCGTGCCACGTCCGATCCGCGGTGGTCTGCCGCCCAAAAATCCGGACTTCACCGGTCGCGAGGCGCTCCTGGCACGGCTGGAGCTCACCCTCCGGGCCTCCAAGTCGATCTCCGTCGTGCCGCAGGCCCTGCACGGCCTGGGCGGCGTCGGAAAGACCCAGCTGGCGACCGAGTTCGCCTACCGGCACCTGGATGAATATCCCGTTGTGTGGTGGATGACCGCCGAGACGCCGGGCCAGGTCCGGACCTCGCTCGCTCAGCTGGCGCAACGCCTGGGCACGCCGGTCGAGTCGGATATCCGGGTGACCACCGCGCTGGTCCTCGAGGCCTTGTCGACCAGCGGTTTCCCCTGGCTGCTGGTCTACGACAATGTGGAGAGTCCAGAGATCCTGAGCGATCTCGTACCGTCCACCGGCACCGGACACGTCATCATCACCTCGCGCAACACCGCGGCCTGGTCCACGCGCGGCGAGGCGATCGAGGTCGACGTGTTCGAGCGGGCCGAGTCGATCCAGCTGCTCCAGCGCCACGGCCGGAGCATCGCCGAGACCGATGCCGACCGGCTGGCCGACAAACTCGGCGACCTTCCGCTGGCTCTCGAGCAGGCGGCCATCTGGCACGCCACCACCGGCATGCCGATCGCGGAATACCTGGAACTGTTCGATGCCAACGTCCGCGACCTGATGGACGAGGGTAAGCCGGTCGATTACCCGCACACGATCTATGCCTTTCTGAAGCTGGCCGTCCATCGCCTTCGCGACGAGTTCCCGGCCGCCGCGGAACTACTCGAACTGTTCGCCTACCTCGGCCCGGAACCGGTCTCGGTGACCCTGCTGCGAGCCGGCCGGAGTGGTGGCCTCAGCGAAGCACTCACCCGCGCACTGGACCGTCCGATCGATCTCAACCGGGCGATCCGGGAGGTCCGTCGCTTCGGCCTGGCGCGCGTCGACAAAGGCCAGCGCGTTCAGGTGCACCGGCTGATCCAGCGCGTACTGAGGGAAGAACTGATCACCGACCGTGCCCAGCAGAGTCGCCGGAACGTTCAGCGGCTGTTGGCGGCGGCCAATCCGGGCTATCCCGACGAGCAGATCAACTGGCCGGTGCACAACGAGATCGCCCCGCACGTCGAGGCCGCTCAACTCGTGGACGCCGACGACGACGGCGCGCGCATGGTCGTCGTCGACCAGATCCGGTATTTCTTCGTCATCGGTGACTACGAGTCGAGCCGGCACCTGGGTGAGATGGTCGTCGACAAGTGGCGGAGGGCGGCGGCCGCGGGGACTCTCGATCGCGACGACGAGCTGACCCTGATCGCGCAACGCCACCTCGCCAACGCCTACCGGCTGCTGGGGCAGACCTCCCAGGCCCGGCAGCTCGACACCGACACCTTCGAGCGGCTGCGCGACAATCCGCTGTTCGGCGAGGACCACGAGCACACGCTCTACACCGCCAACAACCTCGGCGTAGACCTTCGCCTGGAAGGTCAACTCATCGACGCTCTGCAGGTGGAGAAGGAGAACGCCGCCCGGCACCTCGAGGTCCGCGGCGAGGACGACGAATCGACGCTGCGCGCGCAGAACAACCTCGCGGTCAGCCTGCGCCACCTCGGCCGCTTCACCGAATCCCGGCCGATGTCCGAGGAGATTCTCCGACGGCAGCGCAAGGAGATCGGCGAGAGCGACCCCCGAATCCTGCTCTCGATCACCAACCTGGCCTGGGACAACTTCGGCCTCGGCCGGTACCGCCAGGCGCTCGAGATGATGCGCACGGCGTTGCCGCAGTTCCGCGACCTCCTCGGCCCACGCCACCGCGACCTGTTGGTGGCGACGCGGACCCTGACCATGGCGTTACGCAAGAGCGGCTTCTACGCCGAGGCCCGGGACAACGCCCGCCAGAACTACCGCGACCACTTCACCCGCTTCGGGCCGGCGCACGAGCACACCCTGGCCGCCAAGAGCAGCTACGCACTGGCTCTGCGCCGCTGTGCCTCCTCGCCGTCCGAGGTCAACGAGGCGCGCACGATGCTGCGTGAGGCCACCGACGTCTATCGCGATGTGTTCTCCGACCTTCACCCGTTGACCCTGGCCGCGAGGGTCAACCTCGCGGTCGCGTTACGCGCGGCCGGCGACCGCAACGAGGCCCGGCTGATCGACGAGGGCAGCCTGGCCCGGCTCACCAGCCAACTCGGTGACGAGCATCCCTACACTCTCGCGGCCGCGACGAATCTCGCCGAGGACCTGCGGCTCGCCGGCCAGCTCCAGGAGGCCTCCGAGCTGTCCTGGTCGACCTACCGTCTCGCCGTCGACTCGCTGGGCGCCGACCACCCGGACACGCTCGCGAGCGCGATCAACGCGGCGCTCAACAAGATCCAGTCGGGCGAGGACAGTGGTCAGACACTGTTCGACGAGTCGATCAAAATGATGTCGGCGGTCCTCGGCACGGATCATCCGGCCACCTTGGACGCGGTTCGGGGGCAGCGATCCGAATGCGACATCGAGGCGCCGCCATGCTGACCTATCCGGTGGGCCGAATCCCGTACTGATCCACCCAGGCCGCCTTCTGCCCGGCGAGCCGGGCCACCGCTTCGGCCGCGACCTCGGGGCGTACGTACGTCTCGAGGAGCGCCCGGTGGCGCTCCCGCAGCATCACGACGAACCGCCGGCCCTGCTCGGTGAGGCCGGCGGATCGGAGCAGCGCCTCCAGAACCTCGCCGACCTGAAGGCGGCACAACGCGAACTCAGCGGCGGCCCGGGCGTGCCAGGTTTCCTCGGCCATCAGCGCTCGCCAGGTCTCGGCGACGGTCAGGAACGCGAAAGATCCGTGAAGGGTGCCGCCGAGCGGGCGCGGATCGCGGCGCCACGGTGCGAAGAAGAGCTCCGGCGACTCCGGGTCGTACAGGCGGCCGAAGCCGAGCACGCCGTTGAGCAAGGTGTGGCTCCACTCGTGAACCAGCGTGATCGCTCCGTCGGCCGCGTTCATCGGCATCGTCGTGGCAAGCGCGCCGAGAGCATCGACGCAGCTGACGCTGGCGCCGTCGCCGTTCGGTGCCGGGGCGAGCGGAACAAGCACCCGGAGGCCCTGTCCGACCTGTTCCGCCAGTTCGGGTGTGAACCGGGTGAGCAGCGCCCAGGACTCGGTGAACAGATCGCGCCACCGTGCGAAGTCGGCGGCGGACAGCGCCTCAGCGAGGGGCTTGCGAAAGCAATCCCGGTCCGGGTGCTGGTCATCGACGAGGAGCCGCAGGCCGGCGAGGGCCATCTCCCGCACCGGGGTCCAGTTCGGACCGCGCTCCGCCGGGAGACGTAACCGCGTGCCGTCCACCTCGGCCACGAGGCCGTCGGCGACATCCAGAACCACCTCGGCCTGGGCAGGCACGGTCAGCGCACCCATGGTCGGCAGATGGAGACGCCCGCCGGAGGCCCGCACGACAAGGCGTGTCCGCACGCCCGTGCGCACGGCGGCCACCGCGGCCAGGGGAACGAGCCGGCTCTCGGCGCTGCCCGCAGCGTCCGGACGGTCCAGAAGCCGCGCCACCCAGGGCCCGAACCATCCGGCCCGCAGCAGGCCCGCCACCTCGCGCTCATCGCGTCGCTGAGCCTCTCGAAGAACCGCCAGCGCTTCGACGATCCGGGAATCGCGAGCACCGGCCCGCTCCAGCGCGTGAGCCGCCAACAGCCGGTTCCGGCTGTCGTCGGCCGCGTACAGCACCCGGATCACCTCGGGCCGGACCCGGCCCCATGCGATTTCCCCGAGCTGGCCGGACGACAAACGGTGGCGCCCCACCCCCGCCGTCATCGCAGGAAGCTGCTCCAGCCGGACACGGTGCCCGCTCTCCAACTCCGCTCCTCGAGGAGCCGGCCGAGCGACGCGGTCAGCTCAGGATCCGAATCCTCGAGCAACAACTCGAGCAGGCTTCGATCGGTGACGTCCGCCGCAACCGACTCCGACGGTTCCAACGGAAGGGCCTGCTGCTCCCGGGGGCCTTGGTCGTGCACGGAATCCTCCTTGTGGATGCGCTCGCCCGGCGGCATCCGAATGGAAGCAGTGGATATCACTCCGTACTGTAACCATCACCATGCGTCTATGGCGACGGCAGCGGCGGGGATCCCGGCCCCTCCCGCGCGATCGAGTGGGCGAGTTCGCCGACCTCACGCTGGAAGTCGACCCGATCCTGCCTGCGGAATCGTTGGAAGAACCACGCGGGCACGCGGGCCTGGGTGCGTCGCGTGACAAAGATGACGTCCTGCACCTGGCGAGCCATGATCATCAGGTCGTCGCTCGGGCCCGGCCGGCGCAGAGAATCCCTGATCCGCGCCCGGACCAGGCTCAGCACCCGGGATCGGGTGGCGGTCGTGTCCCGCTGCCGGCGGTAAATGTCGGAAGCCATGAGCAGCGCGCCGAGCGCCGGCAGATACCAGATCAGCAGAAGGCGCCCCAGGGACAAATCCAGCAGCACACCCACGGCAATGCCGGCCAGCGACCAGCCGACCACGACCGCCAGCAGCCCGGACGCATACCGCCGGCGGATGCGAACGCCCCAGTTGAGGTTCTGCATCTGGCACGCCAGCACGTCGAACGGCGACGGAAGATCGCGGTAGTCACCGATCTCGTAGTAGTCGGTGACCATGTCCTCCGGACCGCGATAGCGCCGCGCGAGACCGCTGACCTCGGCGGCCGACGGCTGATCACCAGCGAGGACCGTGTTCCACTCCATCCGGAACAGGGTCACGTCGAACAGCTCCTGCATGGTGGCGGCGCGCAGCACCCCCTGCTGGATCCACACCGACACGCCCAGCCCGTGCAGAAGAGCCCACCCGGCGCCGACCGCGGCGACGGTGGAAGCGGCGGACGGCACCACCGCGCCGACCACCGAGCTGAGCGCGACCAGCGCCGAGACCAGCAGCCGGCCGGCTTCCAGCCGCTGCACCCGGGCATGCGCCGCGGACATGGCACGGATCAGCGAGAGGATCTCGGCCGAGTTCTGCCGATCGGCGATGACGGACATCGGCACCTCCGGCCACCGAACGCGTTCATCTCTACCTTCGGTGACATCTCCCCCCAAGACAAGTCACCGAGGTCAGGCCGGAACCCGTTCGGGGAACCGGTGCCGCACGAACGCCGCGGCCACCGCCCCACAGCCCACGATCACCGAGCCGGTCAGCAGTGCCGAGCTGTAGCCGTCGCGCAGCAGAGGGGCCACCACCAGGGGCCCCGCTATCTGGCCGACGGCGTACGCGGTGGTCAGGACCGGGGCCGAGCGGGCCACGCGCAGATGCGTGCCGACGGCCAGCGCGAGCGTGACCGCCCCCAGGAAGGTGCCTCCGAAGAGGACCGCCGACACCAGCGCGGCGAGGACGCTGCCCGAGAACACCGGCAGGGCTATGCCGATCGCCTGCGCGATCAGCACCGCCAGCAGCAGAGTGGGCCGCGACCGGCGGCGGCCGAGATGGGCCCACAACGCCGCCGAGGGCACGGCGGCCACCCCGACCACCACCCAGGCGCCGGCACCGAGCGCGCCCGGCGCCCGCTGGTCGATCGCCGCCACCAGGAACGTCCCCGCGATGATGTAACCGACACCCTCGAGCGTGTAGCAGACCACCAGCGCGACGAACCACCTCGACCGCCCGTCCGACGCGGTCGACGCGGTCGGCCTCCCGGGCGTCAAGGGCCAGGAAAGCGCGGCGAAAACCGAAGCCAGCGCGGCCGCGGCGAACCACGCCGACTGCCAGCTCCCGGAAGAGCGCAGCATCAGCGCTCCGGACAGGGCGATGCCCAGGCCGATCCCGCCGAACGCCCAGCCCACCAGGTGCGCGCGGAACTCGGCCAGCACAGCCTGAGCGGCGATCACGAAGACCACGGCGCTGGCCACCCCGGCGATCAGGCGGAGGGTCAACCAGGCACCCGCGTACGGGAAAACCGGCATGAGCGCAAGCGTGCTGACCAGGGTGACCAGAGACCCGCGAAGCGCCATCCTGGATCCCGTCAGAGCGGGCAGCGCGATCCCGGCCGCCGCGCCGAGCAGATAGCCGGCGTAGTTCGCCGTGGCGAGCGCCGCGCCGAGATGTGGGCTGAGCCCGGCCTGGGCCTGCATGAGAGGGAGGATCGGAGTGAAGACGAAGCGGCCGACGCCCATTCCGGCGGCCAGCGCGGCCGCGACGGCCAGCAGTTTCGGCATGCTCCCGAGCCTGCGCCGCATAGTGGCGACCATCCACGACCGGCTTCCTCCCGACTGGAAGGCGCCGGCTCTCAGGGCCCTAAGCTGGGCGAATGGAGCTTCGGCAGGTGCGCTACTTCGTCGCGGTGGCGGAGGAGCTCAGCTTCACCAGGGCGGCCACCCGGCTGTGCATCGCCGGGCCGTCGCTGTCGCAGCAGATCAAAGCACTCGAACGCGACCTGGGCACGCGGCTGTTCGACCGCGACCGGCGGACGGTCACGCTGACCGCGGCCGGCACGATGCTCCTCCCCCGGGCCCGGGCGCTGCTCGATCAGGCCGACGAGCTCCGGCGCACGGCCGCCGGTCTGGCCAGATCCGAGCCGGTGCGCCTCGGCTATGTGAACTGGAAGCCGCCCGATCTCGAACAGCGCGCCGCCGGCACGGCCCAGCTCCTGGTCGACGCCTGGGTGATGCCGTCGCACGCGCAGGCCGCCCGGGTCGCCGACGGCAGCATCGACCTGGCCATCTGTTGGGTGCCGGCCACGGCGATCGGCGATGGGTCACTGCGGGCGCGCCTGCTCGGCGCCGACCTGCTGTACGCGGTGAGCACCGGCCCGCAGACCACCCCCGTCCCGGCCCGCGACACCATCGTGCTGATCGACGCCGACGAGACCTCGTGGTCGTCCTGGAATCGCTACGCGCACGAGATGGCGGCCGAGACCGGCGCCCGCCCGGTGTCCATCTCGGACGGCGGCGTGACCGGCCCGGCATTCTTCGAGCACGTACGCCGCCTCGGCCGTCCCGTGGTCAACTGCCCGAAGGGCCAGACCACGCCGGTGCCGCCCGACCTGGTGGCCCGGCCGATCGAGAAGCCGTCGCCCTACTGGACGTGGTCGCTGGTGTCCCGGCGCGACGAGCAGCGGCCGGTCGTGCACGCGGTCGTGGAGGCCCTCACCCGCGACGTGGGCGAGCGCGGCCGCACGCACCTGGGCCTCGACGACCCGGACGCCTGGCTACCGGCCGACGACCCCTATCGCCGCTGGACTGCTTTGGGGTGGGGGTCTGTGTCTGATCCACTGTGAGTCTTGCGGGCGATCGTCTCGGAGCAAGTTTCGGTTCGGCGTCACTATGCTTCACCCGTGGTGAACTGGGGCCGTTCTGCAGCCGTAGTTTTGGGCTTGGTGGCGGCCGTGTCAGGGGTTGTCCAAACCTGGGACATCCTCGACCGACGGCTCAGAGATAGACCCCCGCGCGAACCACTTTCCGACGGGGCCCGACGCCGCCGGCGTACAAACATGTTCACCGCATCCGCCGCTGTACTCGTGATCCTTGTCGGAGTTGCGGTGGTTGGGGTCGCCTACTCCCACCAACCGGCCTGGCTATGGCACTTCATTGAGGCTCACCAGGACAAGCATGCTTGAGCTACCGCCCTTGATCACAAAAGGTGTCTAGAGGTGTCGACGAAGTCGGCGTATCAGTGGCGGCCGGCCTGGTTCGCCAGCGGCACGCAGGCGTTGGCCTCGCGTGGCCCGGCCGCACGATGCTGCCGAACACCGAGAAACGACTGCGGGCGTTGTTCGGCGAACACGGCCCGAACCGGGCCGTTGTCGACCAGCGGGCCCGGATCGGTGTCCCCCTTGGTATTGGCGACGGGCCGCAGGGGTAGGTGATGTCCCGGGTGCTCCGATCCACTCTGGATCGTGCCCGAGCCGTTTTCGGGAAGGTGGCCATACCGAACAGTCACAGCATCGTGCCCGACTTCACCCGCGCGGATGCCGGCCTGGTGCTGGTCACCGAATGGCACACCAGCGGAGCTGACCAGCAGCGCCGTGCGGCCGCCGCGGCGCTCGACGCGTGGCGGGACGACGGTGGGTGGCCCGCCGGTCTGCTGGCCGACTGCAGCCTGCCGGGCGAGGACGAGAGCACCGTCCTGCATTACGCCCAGTGGTCGAGCGAACCGCGGCGGGTGGAGCGTGTGGACGCGGCCGTACCCGGCATCGAGCATCGCGAGGTCACCGCGTATCGCCGCTACCGCAGCACCACCCCGACGACTGCTGCGTCGACCACCGGCTGCCTCGTCACCCTGACGGTCGACTTCGACGCCGCGCACACGCGGTAGCGGTTCTTCGAGGTCCTCGCGCTAGACGCCCCGGCTCCGCAGCACGCGCCGCATCAGGTCGGCGCGGCCCAGCAGGCTTTTGCGGACCACCGGGGCCGACTCGTCGGACGCCTTCACGGCCCGGTCGATGAAGGCCTCGTCGATCGCGTACTGCGGGAAGAGGCGGCCCGTGTAGTGCATCGCCGAGATCATGCCGCGCTTGTCGAGGTCGCCCAGGAGGGCGATGTAGCGGTCGCCGTAGCCCGCCAGCACCGCGTCCTGGCCGGGCCGCCAGAACGACTGGCTCACCGAGTTGAGCAGGCCGATCGGCACCTCGCGGTCGTCGGCCATCGCCCGCCACGCGTCGGCCTTGCGGTCGGCGTCGGGGGCGGCCGCGCGCATCGCGACGGCCCGGAACTTGGCGTCGGGGTCGGGGTCGACGGCGAGCAGGCGCTGGGCCTCGTCGTCGGTGTCGGCGCCCAGTTCGGACGCGCGCACCAGGATGCGCCACCGCAGGTCGACGTCGTCGCCGGCCTGCGCGCGGATCTCGTCGAGTTCGGTCGCCGAGGCGCCGATCGAGGCGAGCATGCGCAGCGCGACCCGCCTGCGGTCGGCGTTGCCGAGCATCGCGCGGGCCACCCCGGCGACCTCGGCCAGCAGGGCCGGCCGCTCCCGGTCGGACGCCCACAGCTCGGCCGCCTCGTGGGCCAGCTTCAGATAGGGCTGGACCAGCGCCTCCGAGGTCTCGACGGCGAGCACCCGGCCGATGAGGCCGACCAGTTCGGCCGCGGTCGCCTCGCCGGTGGTCAGCATGTCGCGCACGTCGGCGACCGCCACGCCGCGCGAGATCACGTCGGGCAGGCCGGGCGCGGCCCGCAGGAACCGTTCTTTGCCGACGACATCGGGACGGGTCGTGGCGAAGGTCAGGTCGCGGTCGTTGACCAGGTAGAAGTCGGCGTCGGTGGGCAGTTCCACCCGTGTGGTCGGCGCGGCCACCTCGACGGTGACCGACGCCGTACGCTCGAGCCCCGCACCCCGCGTGCGGAAGGCACTCACCGCGAGCACCTGCGGCCTCGGCGGGCCGTCGGGCCCGGCGCCGGTGAGCACCAGGCCGTCGCCGTCGGCCGCCAGCGTGAGCCGGTCGGTGCCGGCGGTCTCCAGCCAGCCCGAACGCCACGCCTCGAGGTCGCGACCGCTCGACTCGGCCAGCGCGTCGATCAGGTCCTGCAGCGTCGTGTTGCCCCACCGGTGCCGCGCGAAGTAGGCCTTCATGCCGGCGACGAACTCGCTCTCGCCGACGTAGGTCATGAGCTGGTGCAGCACCGACGCGCCCTTGGGATAGGTGATCGCGTCGAAGATGGACGCCGCCTCGGCGACGTCGCGCACGGGGAGCCGGATGGGGTGCGACACCGGGCCGCGGTCGGCCAGGTAGGCCCGCAGCTTCTCCTCGATCAGGAAGGTCGCCCAGGCGTCGGTGTACGCGGTGGACCGTTCGGCCGCCCAGTAGCAGGCGAACTCGGCGAACGCCTCGTTGAGCCAGAGGTCGTCCCACCAGGTCATCGTCACCATGTTGCCGAACCACATGTGCGCCATCTCGTGCAGCAGGACGCCGGCGGTGCTCTCCCGTTCGGCGGCCGTCGGCGGGGTGCGGGTCAGCACGGTGTCGGTCCAGGTGACGCAGCCGAAGTTCTCCATCGCGCCGCCGAACTCGGGCATGAAGACCTGGTCGTATTTGGCCTGCGGGAACGGCAGCCCGAACACCTCACCGAAGAAGCCCAGTCCCTGCTCGGTGACGGTGAACAGTTCGTCGGCGTCCCGGTCGAGCACGTCGGCGAGCGACCGGCGGGCGAAGAGGCCGAGGTCGTAGTTTCTGGTCTGCCGCCTCACCTCGCGCAGCGGGCCCGCGTTGACGACCGTGTTGTACGGCGACAGGCGCGGCGTGTCGGGGAAGGTCCACCGGCCGTCTTCCCGCTCCGGGTTGCCGCTGTTGCTGACGACGATCCAGTCGCCGGGGGCGGTGACGACGAAACGGTGCGGCGCCTTGAGATCGGGCTGGTCGAAGCAGGCCCACACGTGGTGCGCCTGGTCGGGCTCGAAGGTCGTCCACAGATAGACGGCGCCGTCGGCCGGGTCGACCGCCCGGTGCACGCCCTCGCCTTCGGTGGTCTCGTCCTGAACCGACTCGACGCGCAGGACGTTGCGCTCCTCGAGCGCCGGGAGCACGATCCGCCCCTCGGCGGCGGCCGGCAGGGGCACACCGTTCAGCGTCGCCGAAAGCACGCGGGCTCCGCAGTCGACGAAGGTTTCCGCTCCCGGCTCCCGGCACGTGAACGTCACCGTGGCGACGCAGCGGACCTCGGGCCCGCTCGGCAGGGCGGTGAGGTCGACCTCTATGTCGTACCGTTCCACCGCAATGAGCCCAGCCCGCCGGCGCGCCTCATCCTGCGTAAGACTGCGAGTGATCACCGCATCCTCCTCAACGAGGTCCGTCCCGCGCTCGATCGTAAGCCTTCCTACCGATCGATCCGACCCCGTCCGGTTCCTGATTTCCCGCCCGTTTTGGGAAGCCCGCGCGGTCAGCGGGTGGGCGGCCGGCCGCCCCACCCTGAAGTGCCGTTACTTCGCGGTGAGGAACTCGTGCGGGGCGAGCGGGCGGTTGACGATGCGGAGGTCGCCGATCCAGCCGTGGAAGACCTGGTCGACGGCGCCGGCGTATTCGTGGCCGCCGAGGCGCCCACCGGCTCCTGCGGGTCGGTGTTCCGGCCCTGCTTACCGGCCTGGCCGGCCGAGCCCCGGCGCGAGATCACCGACATCCAGCCGTTGTTGCCGGCGTCCCAGTCGAGGGGGAACTTCACGAACGCCTCGACGGTGTAGCCGCGGGTGAACGTCTCCTTGTTCAGGACCGCCGCGGCGGCTGTCGTCAGGTAGGCACCGTGCAGCGGGTTCCGGCCGCCGGCGAAGCGCAGGCTGCCGTGGCCGGGCTGGTCCGGGTGGTGGTCGTTCGACCAGGTCAGCGCGTCGGCGGCGGAGCCCGGCACCACCGCCGGTGACAGGTCGTTGCCGTGGCCGGACCGGTCGCGTACGGACTGGGAGGAAGCGAACGGCGTGCCGTTCGCACCGCCCTGGTCGAACCGCCAGTACGCCAGCGTGCCCGGGACGAGCACCGACGCGGCCCGGGCGGGACGGCCGGACCGGCACCGGGATGAAGCCCGAGAAGCGCGCCGAGAAGTCGATCGGTATCGAGAAGTCGTCGACCGGCGTGGTCAGGCGGGATTCCTGGGCGGCGAGGGTGTTCCGCGACGCCGGCGGCTGGGCGAGGATCCACGGCGCCAGCGTCTCCACGTCGATCGTGTTGCGCGCCAGGTCGAAGTGGTAGAGCCGCAGCATCGCCCCGCCGCCGAAGTAGCGGTTCTGGTAGTTGGCGATGTGCAGGTGCACGTCGTGGCCGGCCGCGTTCTGCCGGGTCATGCGGCCGGGCGGCCAGTAGTGGCCGGGGCGGCCGCCGGTTTGAATGCCGCGGCGCCGGCGCCGCCAGCGCGGCCGACTTCAGAAATCCGCGCCGGCTCGGTCCAGAGGATTCGTGATCACTCATGGGTTCGGAAACTAGGAGCCCGATCTCCATCCACAGCAAACCGGCTATGAACGCCCGCGGACAAACGCCGTGCGCAGCCGGTATCTCTCCCCGTGGTAGCTGATCGTCGACGTGAAGATCGGCCGGTCGGCGTCGTTCAGGGCGACCTGGTCCATCCGCAAGATCGGCTCACCGGGCGACATGTCCAGCAAATCGGATAGATCGGCGTCGGCGGCGCGCGCCTCGATCGAACATTCCGCCCGCGCCAACTCGATCCCGGCGTCGAGCACCTGCTGATAGAGCGATGCCGTCGCGAAGTCGGCGTCGACTATGCCCGGCACCAGGTCGAGCGCGACCGTCGAGTGGTCGACCGCGATCGCGACGTCGTCGAGCAACCGCACGCGGCCGAGCCTGAACACGCGGGTGCCCGGCGCGACTCCCAGCTTCTCCGCCTCGTCGAGACCGGCCGGCGAGACCTCCTTGCGCAGCACCGTGGAGCTGGCACTCAGGCCCATCCGACGGGCCGTCTCGGTGAACGACTCGAGCCGGTTCGGCCAGTCCCGCCGCCGGGCGGGCAACGAAGCCGCGCCGGCCACATACCACCCGCGCCCGTGCGACGACTTGAGGACGCCGTCGTCGACCAGCTTGGTCAGCGCCCGCCGGAGGGTCACCCGGCTGATGTTGAGCTGCTGGCAGAGGTCACGCTCGGCGGGCAGGCGCATGCCGGGGCGCAGCCGCCCCTCGCGGACGTCGGCCATGATGGCGTCGACCGCCTGCATCCACAGCGGCGATGGGTCGTCGGGGCTGAGGTCGGTCACTGGTCATCCAATCGCACCGGCTCCCACACGCCGGACTTCATCGAGCGGTAACAAGCATCGAGGATGCAGTTCACCACATGTCCATCGTGGAAGGTCTCGAGGGGCGGCACGCCCTTGATGAAGCAGTCGACGAAGTGCCTCATCTCCTGGGAGAAGCCGTACGCCCGGGCCTCCTCGGGCACCGGGTAGACCCAGCCGGTGTCCGCGTCCGCCTTCTCGACCAGGTAACCGGCCGAGTTCTGGATGAAGCCCCAGACCGGCGTCGACGAGGTGTCGGTGACGAGCCGGCCCTCGGTGCCGACGATCTCGTGGCGCAGCTGCATGCCGCCCTTCTCGATCCACGACGACTCGACGGTGGCCATCCGGCCGTCGGCGAACTTCAGCATCGCGACCGCGGTGTCCTCGCCGGTGGTCTTGTCGGCGTGGGCGAGCGTCGCGCCCCACGCGAAGACCTCGGTGATCGGGGTGTCCTTGCCGAACAGGTGCCGGGCCGACTCGACGGTGTGGCAGCCCATGTCGAGCAGCGCGCCGCCGCCGGCCGTCTCGGCGTCCCAGAAGTGCGGGGCGTGCGGGCCGGAGTGCGCCTCGCGGGCCCGCATGGTCAGGACGCGGCCGATCGCCCCGGACGCGATCATCTGGTGGGCCTTGGCCAGGTTGGGCGAGAAGACCGAGCTCTCGGCGTAGCCGTGCCAGACGCCGGCTTCCTCGGCGATGCGGAGGATCTCCCGGCTCTCGGCGCCGGTGCGGGCCAGCGGTTTGGTGCAGACGATCGCTTTGCCGGCGGCGGCCGCGATCCGTACGGCCTCGACGTGCACCTCGTTCGGAAGTCCGATCACGACCATGTCGACGGCCGGGTCGGCGCAGAGGGCGGCCATGTCGTCGTACTGCCGGGCGATCGGGCCCCACTTGTCGGCGAGTTCCTTGGCCCGGGCGAGGTCGCGCGAGTAGTTGGCCACGATCGTCGCGTCGCGCGTGTCGCGCAGGGCGTCGGCATAGGTGTCGCCGATGAAGCCCGATCCGAGCAGTCCGATACCGATCACGTCAGCGTCCTCTCCCAGTGAACGGACCAGAGAATACCACTTATACCTCTCGACGGTAACTGGTATTCATTGGTAACGTGCGGTCTATGAGTGAAGACCTGGGCGTACAGCTGTTCAGCGTGCGCGAACACCTCGGCGCCGAACTCGGAGACACGCTTTCCAAGATCGCCGCTATCGGATACACGCACATCGAGCCGTACGACATCCTCACCGACCCGGACGCGCTGGCCCGCGCGATGGCCGAGAGCGGGCTCAAGGCCTCGGCCACCCACGCGAGCATCCAGGGCCCGCGCCGGGACGACATCATCGCGAGCGCCCGGAAGCTGGGCATCGGAACGGTCATCGTCCCCTGGGTCGAGCCGGCCACCTACGACGACGAGAAACAGGTCGAGAAGCTGGCCGCCGACATCAACGACGCGGCCGCGAAAGCCGCCCAGCACGGCCTCCGCGTCGGCTACCACAACCACGACTTCGAGTTCGCCAGCGGGATGTACCAGGCCTTCGCCGAGAGGCTCGACGACCGCGTCATCCTCGAACTCGACTGCTTCTGGTCGAGCGTCGGCGGCACCGATCCCCTGGTCCAGGCCCCGGCCCTGGGCGAACGCCTGCGCTACCTGCACGTCGCGGCGGGGCCGCCCGAGCCCGGCAAGCCGCCGCTGAAGGGCGGCCCGATCCGGCTGCCCGAGATCATCGCCGCGACGAGGGCGAGCGTGGAACTGGTCGTGGTCGAGGTCGTCACCGAACGGGACGTCTGGGAAGTGCTGCGCGAGAACTACGAGTATTTCCAGGGGGTGCTGGCATGAGCGGCGGCCGTTTCCGCGTCGGCCTGATCGGCGCCGGCAACATCTCCGACGAATACCTGACCAGTCTCGGCTCGTACCCGGACATCGACGTGATCGGCGTGGCCGACCTCGATATCGCCCGGGCCGAGAGTCAGGCGGCGAAATACGACCTTCCGTTCGCGGGCCCGGTCGGCGATCTTCTGGCCAGGGAAGAGCTGGAACTGGTCGTCAACCTGACCATTCCGGCCGCCCACGCCGAGGTGTCGATGGCCGCGGTGGCGGCCGGCAAGCACGTGTGGACCGAGAAGCCGATCACGGTCGACCGCGCGTCGGCCGAGAAACTGCTCCAGGCGGCGACCGAGCACAACGTCACGGTCGGCGGCGCCCCGGACACCATCCTCGGCGACGGCATCCAGACCTCGCACCGGCTGCTCGCCGGCGGCCGCATCGGCGAGGCGCACACCCTGCTCACGCTGATGCAGGGGCCGGGGCCGGACGCCTGGCACCCGCGGCCGCAGTTCCTGTTCGCCCGGGGCGCCGGCCCGCTGTTCGACATCGGGCCCTACTACGTCGCCACGATGGCGATGATGCTCGGGCCGATCGAGTCGGTGCAGGCTCTCGGGCATACGTCACGCTCCACGCGTACGGTCATGGCCGGCCCCGACGCGGGGGCGACGTTCCCGGTCGAGGTCCCCACGCACGTCTCGGTTCTGACCCGGTTCGCGTCCGGGGTCGCCGGCACCTCGATCTACAGTTTCGAATCGCCGGTGCGCCGCCAGACGTTCGAGATCTCCGGCACCGACGGCACGCTGCTGGTGCCGGTCAGCGGCTTCGACGGCCCGAGCGAGATCATGCCGATGACGGGCGACGATCCGGAGTGGGAACGCGTCGAGCGCGACGGCGAATCGCGGGCGCGGGGCGTCGGCGTACTGGAGATGGCCCGGGCCCTCCGGGCCGGGCGGACGCCGCGGGCCAGCGGTGCCCTCGCCTACCACGTGCTCGACACCATGCTGGCGATCGAGGAGTCGGTCGAGTCGGGCGCTCCGGTCGCGGTGCGCAGCCGCTTCGAGCCGGTGGCACCCCTGGCCGCGACCTGGAGTTCGACCGCGGCGACCCTGTCGTGAAGGGCTACATCCCCTGGGTCTCGGCCCGCGCGACGCAGGCCCTGCGGCTGCAGGTGGCGGTCAAAGACTGCACGGCGCAGATCCTGGCCTGGCAGGACGCCGGCGAACTGCGCGGGCCCGGCCCGCTCTTCGTCGGCATCGGCAACAGCCTGGCCGCGGCCGGCGCGGCGGTGTGGACGCTGCGGGAACGCGGCATCGAGGCGTGGCGGGCCGGCGCCGGCGACTTTCCGGTGCCGTTCCCGCCCTCGGCCCATCCGGTGGTCGGGATCTCGCAGAGCGGACGGTCGACGGAGACGCTGGCCGTGCTGTCCGCGGTGCCGTCGCCCCAGCGACTGGCCGTGGTCAACGCCGGCGGCTCACCCCTGTCGGCCCTGGCCTCCCGGTCGCTGCACCTGGGCGATGTTCCGGACAGCTACGCCTCGACCATCGGCTACACGGCCACGGTGGCGGCGCTCGGCCTGCTCGCCGACGCCTGGGACGGCGGTCGCATCGACCCGGGCTGGGCCTCGCTGCCGTTCGTCGCCGAGGATCTCCGCGAGGTGGTCGCGGGCCTGGGCGCCGACGCGGCCTACGCCGACGTCGTCGCCGCGGCCCCTTCGGTGGGCTCGGCCGAGTGCGGCGCGTTGCTCCTGCGGGAGGTCGCGCGCCTTTCCGGTACGCCGATGACCACTCGTTCCTACCTCCACGGGGCGATGGAGTCGGCCGGCCCGGGATGGCACATCCTGCTCGGTGACGACCGCGAGATCCAGGTCGCCCGCACGCTGTCGGAGAGCGGCCGCAAGGTCCTGCTGATCACCACCGCCGTGGTCGCCGGCGCCCCGAACCTGTGGACCGTCCGCATCCCGTCGCTACCGGCCGGTCAGCGGGCGGTCGTCGAGTCGATCGTGCTGCAGTCGCTCGCCGAGGCGGCGGCCGCGGCCCGCGGCATCGACATCGAGGAGTTCGTCTTCCATCACGAGGACACCAAGGTCGCAGCTCAGTAGGTGTTAATCTCGGGCCCGTGCTCTTCGGCCGGGGCGATCAACTGGACCTTCTGGCGGGCATGGTCGACGGCGTGCGCGCGGGCCGGGGCCGAGCCGTCGTCGTCCGCGGTGCGGCCGGCGTCGGCAAGTCCGCCCTGTTGACCGCCGCCCGCGCGCACGCCGACACGGCCGGGGTGCAGATCCTGTCGTGCGCCGGGGTGCGCTCCGAGACGCATCTTCCGTTCGCCGGTCTGCTGCAGTTGTTGCGCCCGGTGCTCGGGGCGGCCGACCGGCTGGGCACGCTGCGGGGCACCGCGCTGCTCGGCGGCCTCGGGCTGCGCGAGGTGACGGTCACCGAGCCGCTGGTGCTCGCGACCGCGGTGGTCGACCTGATCGTGGCGGTGGCCGGCGACCGGCCGGCGCTGGTCGTCGCCGACGACGTCCAGTGGCTCGACCGGTCGTCGGTCGACGTGCTCGGTTTCCTCGCGCGCCGGCTGGGCGACCAGCCGGTGGGCCTGATCGCCGCGGTCCGCGACGACGACGACGTCATGTCGGCCGCCGACCTCCCCGAACTCCGGCTCGGACCGCTGTCGGCGCCCGACGCCGAGGCGCTGCTCACCGGCCGGTTCCCCGACCTGCCGGCCGACGTCCGCGACCGGGTGCTCGACGAGGCCGACGGCAACCCGCTGGCGCTGCTGGAACTGCCGCTCGCCATCGCGTCGGCCGGCTCCCTGCCGCACGGTCTTCCCCGGGTGCTGCCGCTGACCGACCGGCTCGAGCGGGCGTTCGCCGCCCGGGCCGGTGAGCTGCCGCCGGCCGCCCGGGCGGCGCTGCTCACCGCGGCCCTCGACGACGGCGACCAGATCGGCGAGATCCTGGCCGCCGCCTCGGTCGTCCACGGCGAGCCGGTGACGATGGCCGAGGTCGGCCTGATCGTCCGGGCCGGGCTGATGGACGCCGACGAGGCCACGCTGTCGTTGCGGTTCCGGCACCCGCTGGTCCGCTCGGCCGTCCACCAGACCGCGGGCATCGCCGAGCGCCACGCGGTGCACACCACCCTGGCGGGGCTGCTGGCCGGCAACCCCGACCGGGCCGCCTGGCACCGCGCCGCGTGCAGCGTCGCCCCCGACGAAGGGGTCGCGCTGGCCCTCGAGCAGGCCGCTGGCCGGGCCCGGGCCCGGGGCGCGCTGGCGACCGCGGTCACGGCACTGGAACGGGCCGTACGCCTCACGCCCGACCGGCAGCGCGCCGGCGGCCGGCTGCTGATGGCGGCCGACACCGAGTTCGAGGGCGGCCGCAACGTCGCCGCCCTCCGGCTGGTCGACGAGGCCGAACGCCATCCGCTCGGCGTCATCGACCGCAACCGCGTGCGCTGGCTGCGCGAGGTCTACGGCGACGACGCCTGGACCGGCACCGACAGCATCTACCTGTTCGCCGACACGGCCGAGCGGATGTGGCGCGACGGCGACCCCGAGCGCGCGGTCAGCGCCCTGGTCCTGGTCTCGATCCGCTGCTACTGGACGGCGGCCGACCCGGCCGCGAGCGCGCGGGTGGCCGCGGTCGCCGCCGACATCGGCGACCAGGTGGACGACGTCCGCATCCCGGCGGTCCTGGGGCTGGCAGCGCCGGTCGACCACGGCGTCGAGGTCCGGGCCCGCATGCGCCGGCTCGCCGATCAGGGGCTCTCGGCGCGCGACAGCTGCCTGCTGGCCGCCGCGGCGACCGCCGTGGGTGACCCCGCGCTCGCCACCCGCATGCTCGACGACGTGGTGAGCGGCCTGCGGGACGAGGGCCGCGCCGGCCGCCTGACCGAGGCGCTGGTCCAGCAGACCTGGGCCGACGTGCTGATCGGGGCCAGCGCCAAGGCACTCCCCGCGGCCCGCGACGCCGCCCAGGGCGCCGTCCTGGTCGGGCGGCCCCGCTGGGGAGCCGCCGCCGACGCCGCCCACGCCGTCTGTCTGGCCCGCGCCGGTGACCTCGCGGGCGCGGCCGCGATGGCCGACCGGGCCGAGCGATACTTCTCGTCCACCGGGGCCTCGCCGATGCTCGCGCTGGTCCAGCTGGTCCAGCTGGTCCAGCTGGCCCGCGGCGCCGCCTCGCTGGCCGCCGGACGACCGGCCGAGGCGCTGACCCACCTGCTGCGGATCAGCGACCCGTCGGACGTCGCCCACAACCCGCACCTGACGGAGTGGGGCCTGGTCGACCTGGTCGAGGCGGCGGTGCTGGGCAACCGCCCGCAGGCCGTGTCGGAGGTCATCGCGTCGCTGACCGCCCAGGTCGCGGTGTCCGGTTCGCCGATGCTCCGGGCCGGGCTGGCCTTCGCCCGGCGCGTACTCGACCAGGACTTCGCCGATCTGGAGTTCTCCGGGCCGCCCTCCTTCGGACCCAGCGATCTCTGTCTGGCCGACTGGCCCCTCACCCGGGCCCGGCTGCTGCTGGCCGCGAGCACGTGGCACCGGCGGCAGCGACGCGTGGCGGCCGCCCGCGACGCCCGGTCCGCCGCCGAGCAGATCTTCACCGCGCTCGGCGCCACGGCCTTTCTGTCCCCGGCCCGGCCCCGGCGCGCCGGCGACCTCACCGACCAGGAGCTGCAGGTCGCCGAACTGGCGGCGGCCGGCCACTCCAACCGGGCGATCGGCGAGCGGCTGTTCATGTCCCCCCGCACGGTCAGCACCCACCTCTACCGGGTGTTTCCCAAGCTGGGCGTCACGTCCCGCGCCGACCTGACGGCCGCCCTGTCCGATGACGTAGATGACGCGGCCCGATGACGTAGTACCGGCGGGTAGTGACGGATTCGCCGGATCCCCGGTCGGCCGCAGGATGTCGGACAGTCACGCCACCCGGAGGCGCCCCCGCGGGCGGCATGACGGATCGCCCCGCCGGACCCCTGGAAGCCCCCCGCTCGGGGCACGGCGGGGCGACATCGACCGCGGCGCGTGAGGGGGCTTGACGTGGATCCGCCGATCCCGGAGTCGATCCGCGAGCAGCTGGGACATCCCGTCCTGGTTCGCCGGCTGGACAGCAGTCCGCGTTCCGAGGTGTTCCTCCTGGAGTTCGGCGGCCGGCCCGCGATCGTCAAGCACATCACCAGCGGTCCCGACCGCACCGAGAGATATCAAATCGAGGTGGCTGCCCTGCGGCTCGCCGGCCGGGTCGAGCCCCGGCCCGTAGCCGCCCTGCTGGCGACCGACGCGACCGCTCGCGTGCTGGTCCTCGAGTATCTCGGGGGTGCCCGGGCGGCCACCGAGCCGTGGGCGGTGCGGTATGCGACCGCGCTCGCCCGGCTGCACAGCACTCCTCTGTCGGCGGGAGGCGCCGAGATTCCCCGCTATCGTGGCCCCGGGCCCGACGATGTGGAGGCGTTTCTGCGCCTTGCCCGCCGACTGGGCGTCACCGTTCCGCCGTCCGCGGAGACCGAGCTGATGGCCGCGCTGGAGCGGCTGGCCGACAGCGGGGACGAGGTGCTGCTGCATGGCGATCCCTGCCCGGACAACGCCGTGGCGACCGACGAGGGCATCCGCTTCGTCGACCTCGAAGGAGCGCGACGAGGACCGGGCGTGCTGGAGCTGGCCTACCTGCGCATCGGGTTTCCGACCTGCTGGTGCGTCAAAGCGCTCCCTTGCGCGCAGCTCACCGCCGCCGAGAACGCCTACCGCGACACGCGGCGGTCTCCCGCGAGCGGCATCGAAGACGCATGCGTCAGCTGGCTGATCCAAGGGGACGCTCTCGTCGAGCGGGCCCGCCGCCGCGGCGCCGACCATCTGGCACAGTTGCCGAGCCGGGACTGGGAATGGGGCACCGCCACCGCCCGCGAACGGCTGCTCCACCGGCTGAGCGTGGTCGCCGCTCTGGCCGGCGACCACGGCCCCCTCGCGGCGACAGCCACCTTGACGAGCGAGATGGAATCCGCGGTCAAGCGGCAATGGCCGCGCCTGTCCGCCCTTCCGGCAACCAACGACGATCCACTGACTGATCCCGGTCTCAGGCCCAATCACTGCGCATGATGAGCTGGCCGACCTCGGTGAACTGGCTGCGGGTCAAGCCTTGGATGGCGACGTCGGCGCCGGCGTTGCGGGCGATCGCCAGCTCCTCGGGGACGGCGACCCGGTGCACCACGACGAGGTTCCGGTCGGGGACTCCGAGCAGGAACTGGCCGAAGTTGCCGATCGACATGAAGGCCTGGCCCTGAGGTAGCCGCGGCAGCCACCACTGATAGCCATGGTTCTTCGCGTACGGCGTCAGGCTCTGGTCCAGCCACTCCCGCGGGACCAAGCCGCGTCCTCCCTCCAGCACGAGCAGCCCGATCCGGGCCAGGTCGCGGCCGGAGAGGAACAGGTGGTGGGCCAGGTGCCGGGAGATCTCCGGGCGGCCGAGCAGGCGTTGGCGGGCGGGGTCGAAGTCCTGGAACCCGAGCGGCTCGGCCAGAGCCTGGGCGACCGCGTCGAACACACGCCGGCCGGTCTTCAGCTCGTAGATCGTGCCGAGGGCGTTGGCGTCCCACGCGGTGTAGTGGAACTCGGTGCCGGGCTCGACCGTGCCCCGTTCCGGAAGTAGCACCTCGAGGCCGGTCGGGCTCGCGGCCGGGTGGTAGACGCCGGAGCGACCGGTCAGCAGGTCCTGGACGGTGGCTCGGCGCTCGCGCGGCAGCAGGCCCTGGACGTGTCCGTCCCCTCCGCGCTGGTTGCGCCGGCCTCCCCGGCCGACGCGAGCAGCACGGTGCGGAGCGGCCCGGGCGGGGCATCGAGGGCGGTGAGCGCCTTGACGGCGAGGAGGAGGTCAGCCGGCCAGGCGGTCGAAGGCGGCCGCCAGCTTCTCGTCGATCTTCTGGCGGGACGGGTCGGCGTCGTAGTGGGCGATGATGTCGTGGGCCGCCCGGGCGAACGGAATCCGCGGCGTGAAGCCCGGGACCAGCCGCTTGAGCTTGGTCGTGTCGTAGATGACGGTGTGGCCGAAGTCGTGGGTCAGCACCGGGTTCCAGCCCGGCACCTCGGCCTCGACGGTCTCGCTCGCCCGGTGTACGAGCTTCGGCGACCGCACACCGGCCGCGGCGGCCAGCGCCAGGTGGATCTGGTCCCAGGTCAGCAGCTCGTCGGAGCAGACGTTGACGCTCTCGCCGATCGTGTGGGGGTTGGCCAGCAGCGGCACGAAGGCGCGGGCGAAGTCGGCGCTGTGGGTGAGGTTCCACAGCGAGGTGCCGTCGCCGTGCACGACGACCGGCTTGCCCTGGCGCATGCGGTCGATGGCGGTCCAGCCGGGCAGGACCGGGATGACGGTGTCGTCGTAGACGTGGGTCGGGCGGACGATCGTCATCGGCAGGCCGCGCGAACGGTGGGCCGCCTCCAGCTCGAGCTCGCACGCCACCTTGCCGCTCGGATAGGGCCAGGCGAGGTTGGACCGCGGCGTCGACTCGGTGATCGGCAGGAGCGCGGCCGGGCGGGCGAAGATCGAGCAGGTGCTGATGAAGACGTACTGGCCGGCGGCGGCGTCCAGATGCAGGTCAGCCGGGGAGTAGCCGACCCAGTTGACCACGCTGTCGTAGCCGTCGAGATCGGCGACATCACGCGCGGCGGCCTGGATGTGGCGGACGCCCTCGGGAACGGAACGGGCGGTCCGGGTCACCACGGTGACATCGAGACCCTGGCGTACGGCCTCGGCCGCGCACGCCGAGCCGATCATGCCGGCGCCGCCGAGGAAGAGAACGCGGATCACCTGGCACCTCGCGAGAAGCCGTTGGAGGTCAGGTAGGAGTAGCTCTCCCGGAGCGCCTCGATCATGTCCATCTTGGAGCGGTCCAGCTCGACGATGTGCCAGTCGATCGTGTCGGAGGCGTTCAGGGCCGACGCGATGTCGAGCGTCCCCTGGCCGACCGGAACCATCCAGTCGTCCTCCTGGCTGATCGCCGGACCGTCCTTGACGTGCAGGAACTTGACGCGTGAGCCCAGGGAGCGGATCACCGACGCGGGGTCGGCGCCGCCCATCCGGGCCCAGTACATGTCCAGCTCGATCACGACCGACGGGTCGAGCAGGTCGAGCAGGAGGGAGTACGCCGAGCGCCCGCCGAAGGTGTTGGCGAACTCGGCGTAGTGGTTGTGGTAGCCGACGGTCATGCCGTACGCACGGGCATTCGCGACGCCCTCATTGATCCGCTCCACGCCGCGTTCCATCGCCGACGGGCTGTCGAACTCCTCCCGCTCGAGGCTCCACACCAGCGTCGAGGCGCCGAGGGCCGCGTTCTCGTCGAGGATCGCGGAAGCCGAAGGACCGGCCGGGAACGGGGCGTGCGCGCTGCACACCGTCATGCCCAGCGAGTCGAGCAGCGCGCGGACCGCCAGCGGGTCGCGCCCGTGCAGGCCGAGGGGCTCCACGGCCAGGTAGCCGAGCCCCGCGATCTTCTCCAGGACGCCTTCGAAGTCGGCGGCCGCCACCTCGTGGAAGGTCCACAGTTGAGCTGCGATACCGGGAAGCACTATTTACCCCTTATAAGCCCATTGAAACGCCTGGCGGACCAGCGTGCGGAACGCCGGCTGACCCCAGGCCCGCATGTCGTGCCCGAGCGCCAGGTAACACACCCGCCCGGAGCCGACCGTGCGGGCATAGAGCACCGGAATGACGGCGCCGTCCGAGACGCGCCGGCGGGTGGCCAGCACGTCCACGGAGGCGTCGGCGAACTCGAACTCGTAGTACTCGTCGAAGAGCGTGAAGTCCTCGACGCCCCGGGTGATCGGATGGTCGCCGCCGATCAGAACCTCGAAGGTCCCCTCGTGGTGATCCGGCCCGTGGGACAGATACCGGTTGCCGAGCAGCTCGAAGAGAGGCTGGTCGTCGGGGCCGAGCACGTTGCTGCAGTGGATCGCCACCAGGCCCTTCCCGCCGGCCACCGCGGCGGCCAGCGCCTCCTGCTGGGCGGTCGAGGAGAGACCGCCCGAGGTGTAGAGCAGGTAGACGTCGGCACCGGCCGTACGGGGCGCCGGGCCGGCGAAGCGGCCCATGCCCATCGCCGCGGTGGTCGCGAAGCCGGCTTCCAGGCCCAGGGTCTGGAAGACCGACGCCGCGTTGAGCAGGTCGTGATGGATGTCGTCACCGCTGACGATCACCATCGCGGTCCCGGTGGCTGCGCTCATGTGTTCAGTTCCCGCTCGTCGGCTTGAGGTTGAGGGCGACGACCTCGCTCGGCGCGGCCGTCCAGTACGGGTCGGCGTCGGTCGGGAACCCGGTCACCTTGGTCGCGTTCCAGTCGCCGTACTGCTGGTAGTACGAGAGCACGATCCACGGGATGCCGTCGATGAAACGGCCCTCGAGTCCCGAGATGGCGGCGTCGCGCTGCGCGTCCGTGGTCGCCGACAGGTAGTCGGCGAAGAACTGGGCGGTCTGCGGGTCGTTCCAGCGCTCGATGTTCTCCATGGTCTGGTCGACCTTGCCCACCGGCTGGTAGTACTTCGGGTTCATCCAGGCGTCGTAGAGCTGGTAGGGCGTCTGGAACTCGTTGATCGGGTAGCCGATGGTCGCCTGGTACTGCCCCTTCTGGGTCAACGGGTTGATCGCGTCGACCGAGACACCGTTGATGTCGACCTTGATGCCGGCCTGCTTGAGGTTGGCCTGGATGACCTGGGCCGCGGCCACCTGCTCGGTGAACGCCGACGGGATCGTGATGGTGAACGAGAGCGTCTTGCCGCCCTTGGTGAAGTAGCCGCCGGAGCCCTTGGTGTAGCCGTCCGCGGTCAGCGTCTGCTGAGCGTCGGCCACGCTGTAGGAGTAGGTCGACGCCTTGTGCTCGGCCGCGATCGCGTCGTCGAACAGCGGCAGCGGCAGGCCGCCGGCGAAGGTCGCCGCCGGGCGGTTGGCCGAATCGGCCACCTGCTTGCGGTCGATGCCTAGGCTGACCGCCTTGCGCACCTGAAGGTCGTTGAACGGCGCGCTGGCGTTGTTGGTGATCAGGCCGTCGGCGCCGATGATCGGCCAGAAGTGCTGGAACTGCTTGCCCTTGGCGGTGAAGGTCTGGTCGACGTTGGCGATGTACGTGCTCGACCAGTCGATGTCGCCCTGCACGAGCGCGTTCGTGACCGCGGTGTTGTCCTTGTAGACGACGTACCGCAGGCCGCCGATGCCCGGCTTCCCGGGTTGCCAGTAGCCGGGGTTCTTGTCGATCTCGTAGCCCTGCGGCGTGAAGCTGGTCTTGTTGAGGACGAACGGGCCGGTGCCGACCGGGTCGGGGTCCTGATATTTGGTCGGGTCGCCGACCGTGCTCCAGATGTGCTGCGGCACGATCTCGAGGTTGACCAGCTGGGTGAAGCTGGGCCGGCCGTTCTGCGCGAAGTGCATGACCACGGTGTCGTCGCCCTGGGCCTCGATCGAGTCGAAGTCGATGCCGACCAGGTTGAGCGCCGGGTACTGCTTGAGCAGGTTGTAGGTGAATACGACGTCGGCGCTGGTGAACGGCTTCCCGTCGGACCATTTGACGCCCGGCTGCAGCTGCAGGGTGAGCGACTTGCTGTCGGCCGACCAGGTCCACGACTTGGCCAGCCAGGGCTTGAACGAGTTGGCCGTGATCTTGTTGATCTGCACGAGCGGCTCGTAGATCTCGAACTGGGAGCCGACGGCGTACGCGGTGACCGGCAGGAACGGGTTGAACACCCGCTGGACCGGGTCGCCGGTGCTGGCCACGTTGAGCACCAGGCCGGACTTGTTGGTGGTCGGGGCGTCGTCGCTGCAGGCCGCGACGAGTGAGGTGGCGAGGGCGGCGACGCCGGCTATTGCGACGGCACGCACGGTCTTCAGTCGCATCGGGGGGTCCTATTCCTTGGAGGAGGAGTGCAGCCAGCAGCGGGCCCATTGACCCGCGCCGAGATCGAATCGGGGTGGCGCCTCGGTCGAACAGCGAGGCATCGCGAAGGGGCAGCGCGGATGGAAGCGGCAGCCGGTCGGCGGCGAGATCAGGCTGGGCGGCTGCCCGTTGTCCTTGATCCGGTCGGCCGGCGCCTTGCCCGGGTCGGGCGCGGAGTCGATAAGCAGCTTGGTGTAGGGGTGGGCCGGTTTCTGGGTGACCGCCTCGGCCGGGCCGCCCTCGACGAGTTCGCCGGCGTACATGACCGAGGCCGTGGAGGCGAAGTAGCGGGCCGACGCGATGTCGTGGGTGATGTAGAGCAGCGCCAGATCGCGCTCGGTGACCAGGCGTTCGAGCAGGTTGAGCACGCCCAGGCGGATCGAGACGTCGAGCATGGACACCGGTTCGTCGGCCAGCAGCACGGTCGGCGAGGCGGCCAGCGCACGGGCGATCGAGATGCGCTGCCGCTGCCCGCCCGACAGCTCGTGCGGATATTTGGCGGTGAACTGGCGCGGCGGGGTCAGCCGCACCTCCTCGAGCAGCGCGCCGACCCGGGCGTCCAATTCGGACGCGGGCAGCTTGCCGTGGTGGATGGTGACGGCCCGCCGCAGCGCGTATTCGATGGTGTGGACCGGATTGAACGAGCCGAACGGGTCCTGCAGGATCAGCTGCACGTCCCCGACGTACTTGCGGAGTTGGCGCCCGTTGCGCACCTCGACCGGTTTGCCGTCGAGCTTGATCTGGCCGGACGTGGGCTTGTAGAGCTGAGCCATCAGCCGGGCGATGGTCGACTTGCCGGAGCCGCTCTCGCCGATGACCGCGGTGATCTTTCCCCGGTGCAGCGTCAGGTCGACGTGGCTGACCGCGTGCACCTCACGACGCCCGGGGTGGGTGAGACGGCGAGCCAGCGGGAACGTCTTGCTGACGTCGACCATCTCGAGTGCGGCGGTCATCGTTCCCCCTCGTAGAGGTGGCAGGCGGTCTGGGTGGGGCCGAGCGGCAGGAGCAACGGGCGGGTCGACAGGCACGAGGGCATCGCGTGCGGACAGCGCGGATGGAACTCGCAGCCCGAGGGCAGCGCCTGCAGGTCGGGCGGCGAGCCGACGATGCCGGTGAGCTCGCGCTTCGGCCCGGACAGCGTCGGGAACGACCCGAGCAGGCCCTGGCTGTAGGGATGGGTGGGCCGCTCGTAGAAGTCCTGCGCCGCGGCCAGCTCGACGACCCGGCCGGCATACATGATCGCGATGTCGTCGGCCAGCTCGATGAGCATCGACAGGTCGTGGGTGATGAAGATGACCGAGAAGCCGAGCCGCTTCTGCAGCTCCATGATCTTCTCGACGATCTGCCGCTGGATGACCACGTCGAGGGCGGTGGTCGGCTCGTCCATCACGATGATGTCCGGGTCGAGGGCGAGCGCGATCGCGATCATCACCCGTTGCCGCATGCCGCCGGAGAGCTCGTGCGGATAGGCCGACGCCCGGTCGAAGGAGATGCCGACCAGCGACATCAGCTCGCGCACCCGCTCCTGCCGCTCGCTGTCACTCATGCTCGGCCGGTGCGCGGCGAGCGCGTCCTCGATCTGCGCCCCGACCTTGAGGATCGGGTTGAGCGCGTTCATCGCCGACTGGAAGACGATAGACAACTCCTCCCAGCGGAACGCGGTCAGCTCCTTCTCCGACATCGTCAGGATGTCGCGGGTGGCGCCGTCGGCCCCGGTGTAGAGCAGCTCGCCCGAGGCGACCGAAGCCGCGCCGGAGTGCAGCCGGGTGATCGCGTAGGCCAGCGTCGACTTGCCCGAGCCGCTCTCCCCCGCGATACCGAGGACCTTGCCCCGCCGCAGCGTGAGCGACACGTCGTTGACCGCGCGCACGGTCCGGTCACCCGACCGGTAGTCCACGCTCAGATCACGGATCTCAAGAACCACGTCCGACCTGGGTCCGGCCGCATCGGCCGCCGCCGGCTTCGCGCCGGGAGACGCCTTTCTCGTACGCGCCGGCTTCCTCAACGACCGCTTCGTCGCGATCCCGGCGGAACGAAGACGCGGGTTGATGAACTCGTCGATGCCGAAATTCATCATCGAGAGCCCGGTCCCGACCAGCGCGATCGCCAGTCCGGACGGCACGAACCACCACCACGCGCCGAAGCTCAGGGCGGAACTGTTCTGGGCCCAGTAGAGGATCACGCCCCAGGACCAGTCGGTGACGTCGGTCAGCCCGAGGAAGGCCAGCGAGGCCTGGGTGAGGATCGCGCCGATCACGGTCGAGAGGAACGTGGCGGCGACGATCGCGGTCTGGTTGGGCAGGATCTCGCGGAACACGATGCGGACCGTGCTCTCGCCGGTGGCCCGGGCCGCCTCGACGAAGTCGCGGCGGCGCAGCGAGAGTGTCTGGGCTCTCAGCACGCGGGCGCCCCAGGCCCAGGCGGTCAGCGAGATGACGATGACGATCGCCAGCTCGCCCGCGTCGGGCAGCGTGCCGGCCAGGATGACCACCAGCGGCAGACCGGGGATGACCAGGAAGATGTTGGTGATCAGCGAGAGGATCTCGTCGGTGATACCGCCGATGTAGCCCGCGAGCAGCCCGATGACCAGCGAGAGCACGGTCGCGACGACGCCGGCCGCGAAGCCGACCAGCATCGACGTGCGGGTGCCGTAGATCATCTCGGCGAAGACGTCCTGGCCGGTGTGGGTCGTGCCGAGCCAGTGGTGGACCGACGGGCCGGCCAGCACGTCGTAGCTGACCGCGGACGGGTCGGTGCTGATGACCAGCGGGCCGATCAGGGCCACCAGCGCGAAGAACAACACGATCGCGGTGCCGGCGATGACCTTGCCGGAGCGGAAGCCGCGCAGCCACTTGGCCCGCCTGGATTCGCCCGAGTCGGGGGCGTGCTCGGCCGGGTCGAGGGTCGCCTCGGTTGCCAGGGTCGTCATCTAGGCCCTCCGGATCCGCGGGTCGAGGACCACGTACACCAGGTCCGCGATCAGGTTGGCGCCGAGCACGGCGACGGTGATGATGAAGAAGACGCCCTGCATGAGCGGGTAGTCCTGGGCGCCGATGGCCTGGAAGAGCGTGTAGCCGAGGCCCGGGTAGTTGAAGACGACCTCGGTGATGATCGAGCCGCCGACGATGAAGCCGAGCGAGAGCGCGAAGCCGGCCAGCGAGGGCAGCACCGCGTTGCGGCCGGCGTACGTGTTCATGACCCGCCGCCGCGACAGCCCCTTGGCCCGGGCCAGCAGGACGTAGTCCTCGGCCAGCGTCGTGATCATCATGTTGCGCATGCCGAGCAGCCAGTAGCCGATCGACGAGACCACGATCGTCAGCGCGGGCAGCAGGGCGTGCAGGAAGACCGAGTGCATGAACGGGTAGTTCCAGCCCATGCTCAGCCCGGGCCGGTAGCCGCCGGCGAGCGGGAACCAGTGCAGCTCGACCGCGAACAGGTAGACCACGATGAGGCCGAACCAGAAGTAGGGCACCGAGGTGAGGAACGTGGTGACCGGGATCAGGCTGTCGACCCAGGTGCCGCGCTTCCAGCCGGCCAGGGTGCCGAGGCCGATGCCGATGATGAAGCTGAGCACCGTGCAGACGCCGATCAGCCCGAGCGTCCACCACAGGCCCTGGCCCATGATCGTGGTGACCTTGGCCGGGTAGTTGCTGAACGAGATGCCGAAGTCGCCGTGCAGCAGGCGCCCCCAGTAGTCCAGGTATTGCCGCCACAGGCCGTCGTCGGTGTCGCCGTAGAGCTTGCGGAGCGCGAAGACCGCGTTCGGGTCGAGCTTGCCCTGGAAGCGCTGGAGCATCCGGGACACCGGGTCGCCCGGGATCAGCCGGGGCAACAGGAAGTTGAGGCTCAGCGCGGCGAACGCGGTGAGCAGGTAGAAGAACACCCGGCGCAGCAGAACCATCATGGCCGAACCGCCATACCCTTAGGCGCCATACCTGTAGAAATCACTGCATACCAATCGTGGAACCACAGGTTACCGGAGTTAACCGGCCCGCAACAGTGTTTCCCGTGTTCAACCCCGCAAATTTCGGAGACCATCTGGTTCTTGAGGTATCGTGAGGCGCTATGCGATTCAGCCACGTGACAGGCCCCCGCTCCTCCGAGATCGTCGAAGCCGAGATCGCGCCCCCGGGCCCCGGCCAGGTGCTGGTCGACGTGCTCGCGTGCGGCGTGTGCACGTCCGACCGCACCACCTGGGCGGCCCGGGCCACCTCCGAAAACCCGATCCGCCTCGGCCACGAGATGGTCGGCCGCATCGCCGCGGTCGGCGACCAACACTCCGGCTGGGCGGCCGGCGACGTCGTCACCGGGCTCGGCGGCGACGGCTTCGCCACCCAGGCCCTGCTCGACAGCCAGACGATCCTGCCGGTGCCGGCCGGCCTGCCGCCCGAGCTGTGCCTCGGCGAGCCGCTGGCCGTGCTGGTCGAGGCGCTCGGCCGCAGCAACGTGCGGCCGGGCGACCGGGTCGCGATCGTCGGGCTCGGCTTCATGGGCCAGGCGCTGGTCCAACTGACCCGCGCACTGCTGCCCTCCGAGATCATCGGCATCGACCCCAGCCCGTACGCCCGGGAGCGCGGCCTGGCCGCGGGCTGCACCCAGGTCCTCGCCCCGGGTGAGGTGCCCGCGGAGGCGATAGCCGACGTGGTTCTGGAGGCCTCGGGGGCCGACGCCGCGCTGGCGACCTCGGCCCGGCTGGTGCGGCAGCACGGCACGCTGTCCGTGATCGGGTACCACCACTCCGGCGAGGCCAGGCTCGACATGGACCTCTGGTACAAGGGCGTCACCGTGGTCAACGGCTTCTCGCCCCAGCGGCCCCGGGTGATCGCCGCGATGCGCCTCGGGCTGCGCGAGATCGCCGACCGGCAGTTCAGCTTCGCGCCGCTGATCACCCACCGCTTCGGGCTCGACGGCGTCGACGAGGCGTTCCGGCTGATGGAGGCCGCCCCGCCGGAGTTCGTGAAGTCGATCATTGTGCCGTGACCGCGGCCGCCTGCCCCGCTCATCGTCGCGTCGCTCATGGCGCCGGGACCTCGGTGGCGGCCAGCGCGAGCGCGCCGAGTACCGGAGGCCGGTCGAGGAAGTGGACCGTGCTCTCCGGGTGCCGGGTCGCGACCGCGTGGGCGAAGACATCGCGCAGCAGCGGCTGGGCCAGGATCACCGTGCCGCCGGCGACGATGTCGCGGCCGGCGACGCCCCGGGCGATCAGGCGGTCGACCAGCGTGGCCAGCTCGGCGCCGGCCCGGCGGACCACGTCACCGGCCAGCACCGAGCCCTCGTCGGCGGCCCGGAAGATCTCCTCGGCGTGGCTGCCGACCCAGGCCGTCGAGTCGGCCGTGCTGACCTTGAGGGCCAGCTCGGGACCGCCCTCGACCTGCACGCTGTCGAGCAGCCGGCGGCCCAGCTGATCAAGACGCTCGCCCCGGTCCATCGCGCCGAGGACGGCCCGCGCGGCTTCGCGTACGAGACCGGCCGCGCTCCCCTCGTCGCCGAGCACCCAGCCCCAGCCGCCCGCGGTGACCAGCCGCCCGCCGGCCCGGGCGACCGCGATCGAGCCGGTGCCGGCGATGACCCCGATGCCGTCGGCGAGGCCGAGCGCCCGGGTCAGCAGCTCAGCATCGTTAACCACCCGAACCGGGCCGGTGAAGATCTTGGACAGCTCGGCGGCGAAGAAGTCGCACAGCTCGGTGCTGTCGCAGCCGTGCGCGCCCACGCCGAGGGACCAGCCGAGGGCCTCGTCGCCCAGCCAGTCACGCACCAGGCCGCTCAGGCCGATCGCGTTGGACGCGTGCGAATGAGTGCGCCAACTTGGCGTTTCCACCGTCAGCTCGCGCTCGATGGTGCCGCCGTCGGCCAGCACGAACTGTGTCTTGGTGCCGCCGATGTCGACGCCCAGAGTCTTCCTAGGGTCCATGCCGCGCGCCCCTCCGTTGTAGCTTGGTTCGGAAGGTTAACGAACTCTCGACGGGCACACAATGGTCGGCGGCGTTACTATGCTTCGCACTTGGGCCCTCGGCCCGGGAAGAGGAGAACGATGAGACGACGCCCCGACGCCGCGGACTACGACCTGGCCACCAGCTCGCGGGCCGTGTTCAGCACGCTGGCCTCCATCGGCCCGGCCACGCGTCCGCAGCTGGGCGAGGCGCTCGCGCTGTCCAAGCCGACGATGTCGGCCGCCATCGCCGAGCTGGCCGACCACGGCCTGGTCACCCACCAGGGCGCGGTCCGCGGCACGACCGGGCGCAGCGCGCAGCTCTACTCGATCGCCCCCTCGGCCGGCCACGTGCTCGGCGTCGAGGCCGGCTCGACCCGCATCCGGGTGAGCGCCCACGCCCTCGACGGCCACCAGATCGCGACCGCCGAGCGGCGGCTCTCCAGCCGGGCCCGCCGGGTCACCGAGGCCGTGCTCAGCGCGGTCACCAGCGCCGGCGAGGAGGTGCGGGCCGCGGTCGGCGAGGCGAGCGGTCCGCTGCGCCAGGTCGTCATCGCCGCGCCCACGCTGCCGTCCGAGGGCCGCGCCAAGGAGCTCCGGCCGGACGGGCTCGACATGCTCGACAAGGCGCTGCCCCTGCCGCCCGAGGTGCCGGTCTCGATCGAGAACAACGTGAACTGCGCGGCCATGGCCGAGCACCGGGTCGGCGCCGCGCGCGGCCACGACGACTTCGTCTATCTGCAGGTCGGCGTGAAGATCGGGCTCGGCGTGGTGATCGGCGGCCAGTTGATGCGCGGCTTCCACGGCGCGGCCGGTGAGATCGCCATGCTGCCGTTCCCGTGGGCGCCGGGCGGCCCGTCGCCGCACCGCGCGGGCCTGGAGGAATACCTGGGTTCGACCGCGCTGATGTCCCGCGGCTCGGCCGAGTGGCCGGACGGCCGCGGACCGGCCCCGCGCACCCCCGAGGCCCTGTTCGAGGCCGCGGCCAGCGGCAATGAGGTCGCCCGCAAGATGGTCGACGCCCACGCGCAGGACATCGGCCGGGTGGTCGCGGCCGTGCTCAGCGTCGTCGATCCGGGCCTGGTCGTGCTCGGCGGCGGCGTCGGCCAGAACCAGTTGCTGCTGCCCGAGGTGCGGCGGGCGGTCGAGGAACTGGCCTGGCCGGTCGACGTCACGATCGGCGCGCTCGGCGACCACGCGACCATCCAGGGCGCGGTGCACACCGCGATCACGAGGGCTCTCGACCGGATGATCTGAGCACTGCCGACCCGGGCCACCACGGGCCGCCGGAGTGTCAGGCCCGCGACCAGCGGCGCCGCCGGCGGGTCCACGAGAAGCCGACCAGGCCGCCGACCGCGGCGAGGATGCCGCCGGCCGCGGTCCAGATCCAGCGCGACGAGAACTCCGGCAGGGCGAACGTGTCGCGGTCCGGTTCCGCCGAGACAGTCGGTGAGGGCTGGTCGGTCACCACCGCGCCGGGCCGGTTGATCTGCGTCAGCGGCGCTGAGAGTTTGCCCTGGTCGTCGCCGGTGGACCCGGTCGGGGCGGCCAGCGACAGCTCGACCCGCACCGGCAGCCCGAGGTCCTTCTCGGGCAGCTCGGTCGACGAGAGCCGGACGAAATACTGGCCGGGCAGCGGGTCCTGATCGGACGGTTCGGCCCACGACCGCACCTGGCGCAGGCGGCAGCCCAGCGTCACCTCGGTGGCGTCGGCCGCGGCGACCGGGCTCTGGTCGCCGGCCACGCACGGCTGCCGGCGGCGCAGCCCGTCGAAGACCTCGACGATCCACGACTCGGGCCCGCTGCGGTCGGCCGCCTGCGGCAGCGTCACCTTGGCGGTCAGCTCGGGCTGCTGCCCGGCCTCGGCGGTGAACGACCAGTACAGGTAGTCGCCGGTGACCGCGGCGACCTGGGCCGGTTGTCCGGGCGTCAGCGGCACCGCGGTGAGGAAAGTGGTTCCGGCGCTACCGGCCGGGACCGCCAGCAGAACGGCGGCAAGGGCGGTGAACATCAGTTCTCCCTCCAGGTGGCGACCCACCAGCGGGTCAGCCAGCCGGCCAGGACGCCGGCGATCAGTCCGGCGACGGTGAGCACGAGCAGCAGGAGCCAGCCGCGGCCGAGGCCGGGCGCGTCGGGTACGTCCGAGGCGGCGACGGTGTCGACGCTGAGCTCGATCGGCATGCCCGGGGCCGCGCCGGACGTGGCCGAAGCGAACGAATTGCTCACGATCAGGCACACCGTCGGCGACGCGCCGGTCCCGGCGCCGGACTGAGCGGCCGCTGTCTCCCCCGACCACCGCAGGCCCGAGGAGACCACATCGGACCGGCCGCTGCCGGCGTCCAGACCCCGGACCAACTCCCGGCCGTCGTCGGTCACGGCGTTCAGGAGTACGCCGTAATCCCGGTTGACCGGCCGGTCCAGTGCGACGCTGACCGACGCCCGCAGTTCCTGGCCGGGCTGCAGTGGAACCCGGTAGTAGCGGTGCTCGCCGATCTTCTCGCGGTCGCTGTAGACGCCCGGGGTGAGCTGGGGCGCCTTGTCGCACGACTCCGCGCCGGCGACGGTGGCCGGGACGACCGGCGGCGGCAGGGCGGCCCGGCCGACCAGCTGTTGCACGCGGCCGGAGAGCTCCTGCTCGCTGTCGGCCGACGCGAACGTCCCCCCGGTCGCGGTCGAGATGCAGACCAGCTGCTTGCGGGTCTTCTCGTCCGGGGTCAGGCCGAGCGTGTCGATGACCAGCCGGGTGCCCTGGGCGGCCAGGTCGCGGGCGACCTCGCACGGGTCGGGCGGCGTGCAGGTGTCCTCGCCGTCGGTGATCAGCACGATCCGCCGGGCCGACCCGCCCTCGCCGAGGTCGTCGGCCGCCTTGCGCAGCGCCAGCCCGATCGGGGTGAACCCGTGCGGTTTGAGCGTCGCGATGGCGTCCTTGGCCTGCTGCGCGTCGACCGGTCCGACCGGAACGATCTGCTGGGTGTCGGTGCAGCCCAGCTTCTTGTCGTCGTTCGAGTATCTGGCGCCGAGCACCCGGATGCCGAGCTGGGTGGTCTCCCCCAGGCCGTCGACGACCTCACCGAACGCCTTCTTGGCCACCGAGATGCGGGTCGCGCCGTCGATGTCGGCGGCCGCCATCGAGCCGCTCACGTCGAGGACCAGTTCGACCTTGGGCGGGTTCCCGGTGTCGTCGGCCTGCGCCGGCGCCCCGAACAGCACGGATATCCCGATCAATCCGGAAGTCACCACTATGGACAGTCTTTTGTGGATCACGCGGCAAGATCATAAAGCCTAGCGGAGTGACCAGGGCCCGGTCAGGAGGCGATCGCACCAGCGCTGGAAGGGCTCGCGATCGCCCCGGCCCCACAGGATGCGGTTGCTGAGGATCACCACGCCGTAGCCGCGCGCGGGCTCGATCCAGATGCGGTTGCCGACGAACCCGGAATGGCCGAAGCTGCCCGGGCCGGGATGCGGTCCGCCGAGCCCGCGGGTCGGGGCGAGCCACCAGCCCAGGCCGTAGCGCTCGCCGTCCGGGCCGGCCGACCAGCATTCGGTCGCCCGGGACGGGGTGTTCAGCCACGACCGGGCGGCCCGGGTCACCAGGTCGAGCGTGCCGAAGGCACCGGCGTGACCCGACGATCCGCCCATCGCCCAGGCGTTCTCGTCGTGCACTTCGCCGACGATGAGGCGATTACGGACCGGGCACTGTTCGGTGGGGACGGCCGGGCCTTCGGGCACGCCGAAACGCAGGTGCGTCCGCCGTTGGGCGAGAGCGCCTATCGGCGTACGGGAAAGGTCCTGGACCAAGGCTCCGAGAAGGAGAAAGCCGATGTCGCTGTAGACGGCGGCCGGCCGTTTCTCGATTCCGGTGTTCAGCGCCGCCTCGACAATGGTGTCGTAGCCGGTGAGGTGCTCGAAGAAACGGACGGTCGCCGGGAGTCCGGCCCGATGGCTGAGCAGATCGGCGATCGTCGCCGCGCCGATCGGGCGGCCGGCCGCGCGATTCCAGACGTCGCCCAGCCGAACCGACGGATCGGGGAACATGTCGAGCACCTCGGGCAGCGTGACCAGCACTTTCGTGAGACTGGCGAGATCCCACCAGGCGTCGCGGCCCGCGCCGCGAACGGTTGCCGCGAGCACCCCGCGCCGGTCGAAAACGCTGATCGCGACGGCCGGAACCGGCGCCTCTTCGGCGAGTTCCGCCAATGCCGCCTTCATGGCAGCGCCTGGTGCAGAGCCCGCATCGACACGATCGCCGAGCGCATCTCCTGCAGGTAGCGGTCGGGATTGGTGGCGCCCGGCGCGAACGGCACCGTCACCCGCGAAGGGTCGACGCCGATCGTGTCGATCCCGCAGCCGTGACGCAGGCCGAGAATGCGAATCGCATCACCATGCTGGAACGGCACGTAGATCGGCGTGGTCACGACGAGAATCCGGTCGGTCGCGCGCAGGCGCATCCGCCCGGCCCAGAATTCGTAGGTATCGGCGGTGTTGGCGCGCCGGATCGCGGGTTCGCTCGACGGCGCGGCGAGCACGTGAATCTCCGGCTGCCCGGGCCACCGATAGGTGCGCACATCCCATTCACCCTCCAGACCCTCCCGCTCGACCGGCCGGGTCAGGTCGAAGCCGGCGCGCACGCCCACGTCCATGGCGTCGACCTCGAAGGCCGCCCCGCCCAGGCCGGGCAGCTCCCTCTCGGCGTGGGTGAGCGGCCGGAAACTGCCCAGAGCAGCCACCTCGCCCACCTTCACCGCCCCCGAAAGCGCCAGCTCGGCGGCGTATCGCGACCGCTGCAGGCAGGCCCGCCCGAGCCCGCCGAGCACCAGCATGTGGTCGTATTCCGAATGAGGCGGCGGGGCCGCCTCGACGAGCCGCAGGGCGGTCGCCGCGGCGACGATCAACTCGGTGCGCCCGGCGTCGAAGGCCGGCGCGGTCACCTGGTCGCGCTCCACCCGGCCATGGCGCCGGAAATCCCAATGCACACCCGAGAAGGCGTCGAGCCAGGCCAGGAGGTCACCGACGCCGGCGTCGGGCAAGCTTTCCCCGTACGCCGCGACCAGCGCTTTCATCGGCTCGGAGGCGACCCAGCGGTGAATCTGGTCGTCGAGCCGGCCGGGCCGGAACCCGGGCTCGCAGGCGGGCAGAGCCACCGGCGGGAACGTCACCACGCCCCGGATCCTAGGGCGATCGGCCACCCCGGCCGGCGGGTAAGGTGTCCAGCGGTAGTCGACAGGGTCGGAGGAACAGCGGTGCACCTGCAGGAACTCACGGGCCGGCGGGTCGCCGTCTGGGGAACGGGCCGCGAGGGCATCGCCGCCGCCGAGGCCATCCACCCGCACCGGCCGAGCCGCCTGATCGCCGTGCAGGACAAGGCGACCTTCCTGGCCACCGACTGGACCGGCCGCCTCGCCGAGATCGCCCCGCTGTTCACCGACGCGGACGCGCACCGCGAACTCCAGTCGATCGACGTGATCGTCCGCTCGCCCGGGATCGCCCAGGTCCACCCGTGGATCGTCGAGCACCGCGCCCGCGGTGGCATCGTCACCGGCGGCACCTCCCTCTGGATGGCCGATCACGCGTCGCGCACCGTCGGCGTCACCGGCAGCAAGGGCAAGAGCACCACCACGACCCTGATCCACCAGCTGCTCGCGTCGGCCGGGCGCCCGAGCACACTCGGCGGCAACATCGGCATCGCCGCGCTGTCCCTGCCCGAGTCGGAGCACTACGTGCTCGAGCTCAGCGCCTACCAGTGCGCCGACCTCGACGACTCGCCCCGGGTGGTCGCGCTGACCTCGCTGTTCCCCGAGCACCTCGACTGGGCGGGCAGCGAGGAGCGCTACTACCACGACAAGCTCAACGTGGCGATGCACGGCGCCTCGGCGATCGTCTACAACGCCCAGGACTCCCGGCTGATCGCCCGGCTCCCGGCCGACCTGCCGCTGATCCCGGCCAACTCGCCGGAGTCGTTCCACGTCGCCGACGGCTGGGTCTTCCGGGGCGGCGAGCGGCTGTTCGAGCGCTCGCTGCTCAAGCTGCTCGGCCGGCACAACGAGGCCAACCTGTGCATCGCCCTCGCCGCCGTCGAGGCGTCCGGCATCGACGTCGTCTCGTCGCTGCCCGGCATCGTCGCGGGCGTCGCCGCCTACGAAGCACTCGATCAGCGACTCACCCCGCTCCGCGACCCGTCCGGCCTGACCTTCGTCGACGACTCGCTGTCGACGATCCCGCAGTCGGCCATCTACGCCATCGAGGCCTACGCCGGCCGCCCCCTCACGGTCATCCTGGGCGGCGAGAACCGTGGCGTCGACTACGGCCCGCTGCGCGCCTTCTTCGAGGAGAAAAAGGTCGAGGCCACGCTGATCGGCATCCCCGACAGCGGCAAACTCATCCTCGACACCCTGCAGGGCCTGCCCGGCGTCCGCACGATCCTCGCCGA
Organism: Actinoplanes sp. NPDC051411; assembly: GCF_040682075.1. NCBI lineage: Bacteria > Bacillati > Actinomycetota > Actinomycetes > Micromonosporales > Micromonosporaceae > Actinoplanes > Actinoplanes sp. NPDC051411. The sequence continues at coordinate 58,784 of NZ_JBFBAD010000027.1, forward strand.
GGACCTCCCGGCCGCCGTCCGGCTGAGCCGCGAAACCACCCCGGCCGGCGGCGTGGTCCTGCTTTCCCCGGCCGCCCCGAGCTACGGCCGCTTCGACAACTGGCAGCACCGCTCCCGAGTCTTCCGCGAGGCGATCGAGGCGACCGCGCCCTGAGCGGCCGCCGCAAGCCCTGACCCCGGTCGCAAGCCCTGACCCCGGCTGCAAGCCCTGACCCCGGCCGCGGGCGCTGAGATCGGCCCGGGGCCATAGATCACATGACCGGCGGGTAGGACTGACCAATCGTCCAAAGTGTCTAGCTTTTTGTCTCGTTCTGTGAGCGCCACCTCGACGATCCGTGGATCATCCAGAACCCTGGGTCCGCCGCACTCACCGCGAGATCAGGGACGATCCGATGACCGATTACGTTCCCGGCACGAACCCGCCCGAATCCGCGCCAAACGTCCACCGGCCGGCCCGTCGTCGCCGCGCCTGGCCCTACCTGGCCGTCATTGTCGTCGTCGGCGCCGCACTGGCCGCGGTGTTCATCTGGCCCCACATGAAGGGCAACGACCCCGCGACCCCGGCCGCGGCGGCCGGCGCCACGGTCTTCACCCTCAACGGCACCCTGGCCCTCGGGCCCGGCCAGTTCGTGCCGGTCGACGGCACCAGTTGCGCCGGCACCGCCGCCTACAAGGACCTCACCGTGGGCGCCACGGTCACGATCACCGACGGCGTCGGCGGTGTGCTCGGCGCCGGCAAGATCGAATCGCTGGACCTCAACGGCGGCGGCGAGACCGGCACGTGCGACCTGAAGTTCGCGGTGCCCGGCATCCCGACCGGCAAGGGGTCCTACGGCATCGAGGTCGCCCACCGCGGCATCACCAAGTACGACGAGTCCAAGGTGCGGCTCGGCCAGCTCCAGCTCTCGGTCAGCTGAACGCCGCGCCGATGCGGGTGATCGTCGACTGCGACCCGGGCCACGACGACGCCCTGGCCCTGCTGCTGGCCCTGGGCGACCCCCGGCTGGAGCTGCTCGGGGTCACCACGGTCGCCGGCAACCAGACGGTCGACAAGACGACGCGGAACGCGCTGAGGATCCTCGCATCGGCCGGTGCCACCGGCGTACCGGTGGCGGCCGGTTGTGACCGGCCGCTCGCCGGCCCGCTCTCCGTGGCCGAAGACATCCATGGGTTTTCCGGCCTCGACGGGCCCGACCTCGACATTCCGACCGCCGAACCCGCGAACGTCCACGCGGTCGAGCTGATCCGCCGGCTCGTCATGGCCGGACGCGAGCCGGTGACCCTGATCGCCACCGGCCCGCTGACCAACGTCGCGCTGCTCCTGCGCACCCACCCCGAGGTCGTCCCCGGCCTGGACCGCATCGTCTTCATGGGCGGCTCCACCGACCGCGGCAACACGACCCCGTACGGCGAGTTCAACATCGTCACCGACCCGGAGGCCGCCGACATCGTGCTCCGGGCCGGCCTCCCGACCACGATGATCGGCCTGAACGTCACCCACCAGGCCCTGGCCACCCCCGAGGTCATCGCCGGTTTCCGCGCCCTCGGCACCCGCCTGGGCACCGTCTGCGCCGAGCTGATGACCTTCTTCGCGGGCACCTACCGCCAGGTCTTCGGCTTCCCCCACCCACCGGTCCACGACCCGGTCGCCGTGGCCGCCGTCATCGACCCCGCCATCGTCGAGACCGTCCACGCCCCGGTCGCGGTCGAGCTGATAGGCGCACACACCCGCGGCGCCACGGTCGTCGACCTGCACCGCCGCACCGCCCGGCCCCCGAACGCGGACGTCGCCGTGGGCCTCGACGTGGACGCCTTCTGGCGCCTGCTCACGACCGCGGTCGCCCGAATCGGCTGATGGAGTCGCCGGGTGCCCGGCCCGCACGCCGCTCGGCGCCGCGACGGCCCCGACCGCGATGTCCGAATCCCGCCAGCACCGGCGCCGGCCGCGCCGCACAGTTGGACCATGAGCGCGTACACGACCATCACCAGCCCGCTGGGTGACCTGCTCCTGGTGGGCGACGGGACCGCCCTGACCTCGCTGTCCATGCCGGGTCAGCGGAACGCCCCGGCCGTCCGGCCCGGCTGGCGCCGGGACGCGACACCGTTCGCCGAGGTCATCCGCCAGCTCGCCCTGCAACCGGCCCTCCTCCAGCCATGATCACCGACGACCTCAACGCCTACGGCCACGCGCTGACCGGCCCGATCCTCACTCCCGCCGAGTGCGGCGAGATCATCGCCCGGTACGACGTCCCGGCCCAGTTCCGCTCGACCGTGGACATGGCCCGCCACCGGTTCGGCGCCGGCCAGTACCGCTACTTCACCCACGACCTGCCCGACCGGGTGCGAATTCTGCGCGAGACGTTCTATCCCCAGCTGCTGCCGGTCGCCCGCGACTGGGCGGCCAAGCTCGGCCGGCCGGCCCCGTGGCCCGACGACCTGCGGGAGTGGCTGCGGATGTGCCACGAGGCCGGGCAGTCCAAGTCGGCCCAGATCCTGCTGCGCTACGGGCCCGGCGACTGGAACGCCCTCCACCGCGACGTCTTCGGCGACATGCTCTTCCCGCTGCAGGTGGTCATCGGCCTGAACGCGCCCGGCACCGACTTCACCGGCGGCGAATTCCTGATGACGGAGCAGCGCCCCCGGGCCCAGTCCCGCGGCTACGCCGCCACCCTGCCGCAGGGCCACGCCCTGATCTTCACGACCCGGGACCGTCCGGTGCAGACCAAGCGAGGCTGGTCCAACGCCCCCATGCGGCATGGCGTGAGCACCGTGCGCTCCGGCCACCGCCACACTCTGGGCCTCGTCTTCCATGACGCCGCTTGAGGAGTCCGGCGCGCTCGCCAACCTCCCGGGTGGCGGGACGATTGCTCACGAGCTGTCGAGCCACGCCTTGCCGCCGGCCCAGTTCATCGACGCCAACATCGGATTCACCGTGTTACTGCGGACCGCCGCGGCCGCGGCCAGTTCGTGGAAGGCTGCCCGCACTGCGCCCGGCCGTTCGATCCACGGGAAGTGCGCGGCGCCCTCGATCCGGCGGCGCCGGACGTGGCCGCCCTGGAACCGCGGCTCGTCCCAGAGCCGCTGGGCGACGATCCGGTCCTCCGCCCCGCTGACGATCAGTGTCGGCGTCGCGGCCGGCCACCACCGCAGCCGATACGTACGGTCGAAGTTCCGCGCCGACCAGTCGACCGCGGCGGTGTTGTACGGCATCCGGGCGAGCAGTTCCGCACCGGCGGCCACACCGGCGGCGGTGAAGTTCCACGGCGCGGACGCCACCGCGACCCGCCCGAGGTTCACGTCGGTCGGGTCGGCCTCATAGGCGGCGGTGGCCGCCTCGACCTCCGGCAGCGGGTGTTCCGCGGTCATCCGTTCGAAGTCGGCCAGCCATCCGGCGTCGGGCGCCGAGCTGACCAGGACGAGCCCGGCCAGCCGGGGTTCCAGCTCGGGCACGGACAGCAGGTACATGCCGCCGGTGGAATGTCCGACGAAGACCGCGCGGGGCAGTGCCTCCGCGGCCTCGACGAGTACGCCCGGCCAGCCCGCGAAAGCGTCGTCACCGGCGGCGGCGTTGGAGCCGTCGCCGGGCAGGTCGACCAGCCACGTCACGCCGGGCACGTCGATCGCTTCGGCCAAGCCCCGCAAGCTCTCCGACCCGATGCCGAGCCACCGGGCAGCAACAGCCAGTTGAGGTCGCCGGGCCGCTCGGCCACCGGCCGCAGCCGCACCCCGGACGCGGTCCGGAACTCACGTGTCGTCACGACGTGGCATGTTTCCCGCCGCCGAGGCCGCACGCCAGGCATTTCCGGGGCGGCATGCCCCGGATCCATTGATCCGGCCCGTTTGACGGCGATTGGTAGCGTCGCGGCCCGACATGATGATCATGGGGGAAACATCGATGTACTGGACCCGGCTTGTCCTGACCGGCTCGGCCGTCGCGGCGGTGATCGCGATGTCGGGTTGCGACCCGCAACCCGGCGCGGAGGGTTCCACAACCTCGGCGGCGCCGGCCACGTCAAGGGCCGCCGCCTCGGCGGCCCCGGTGGCCTCGAGCGCCGCCCCGGCCGACGACGCGGCCACCACCAAAGCCTGCGGCGAGATGAAGAACGACATCAAAGACAACGCGGCCAAGATTGCCAAAGCGAAGAAGATCGGTCCGCCGGTCGGGAACGTCGCGGTCAGTGCCCAGTGGGCCGCCGGCTCGGCCGCCGTCATCGCGCACTCCATCGGCACGGCCGAGACGGTCAGCACGGCCGCCGACGAGGTTCAGAAAGAAATGATGAATCTGAGCGAGCAATACAACAAGTCCGCCAGTGCCAAGCCCAGCGAGAAGAAGCTGGAAGCCGCCATCAAGGGTCTGAACACCGCCTGCGCGGCGGCCTGACCGGGTCTGATCGGCCGGACGGCTCCTGTGGCGGGCGCCGATCCGGTAGAAAAATCTCTCGTAGGAGCTGTCGATAACGCCGTGCCCGATCGTCGTCACGGTGAAGGCGGCCAAACGGCAGCTACCCGACGTGAGGGAGACCCATCATGCGTTACCTGTTGCTGATCTACAGCGAGGAACCCACCGCGGCGCCCGACCCGGCCGAGGCCGAGACGGTGATGAACGAGTACTGGGCATACAGCAACGCGATCAACGAGGCCGGGGCCAGCAAGGGCGGGGAGGCGTTGCAGGACAGCAAGACGGCCACCACCGTACGGGTCAAGGACGGCGAGCGCGTGGTCACCGACGGGCCGTTCGCCGAGACCCGGGAGGTTCTCGGCGGCTACTACCTGATCGATGTGCCGGACCTGGACGCGGCGATCGACTGGGCGGCGAAGTGCCCGGGCGCGAAGTACGGGTCGATCGAAGTGCGCCCGATCATGGAGTTCGACAGCGCGTCCTGACGTTGGGGGTCACCGATGGGTACGGCGGCCGACTCGGTCGAGGCGGTCTTCCGCGAGGAGTGGGGGCGCCTGCTGGCCACGCTCGTGCGTACCCTCGGTGACCTCGACCTCGCCGAGGAGGTCGCCGCGGACGCCGTCGCCGCGGCGTTGCAGCGGTGGCCTCGCGACGGGGTGCCCAGCCGTCCGGCGGCGTGGCTGCTGACCACGGCCCGCCACCGGGCGGTCGACCTGCTGCGCCGCGACAAGGTGCTGGCGGCGAAGCTGGCCCTGCTGCAGGTCGAGGCCGACCGCTACGAGCCGCCACCGCCGGAGCCCACCGACCCGGACGACGTACCGGATGAGCGGCTGTACCTCTTCTTCACCTGCTGCCACCCGTCGCTGGTGCTCGAGGCGCAGACCGCGCTGACCTTGAATTGCCTCGGTGGTCTCACCACCTCGGAGGTCGCCCGCGCGTTCCTCACCCCGCAGGCCACGATGGCCCAACGGCTCGTGCGGGCAAAACGCAAGATCCGCGAGGCGCGGATCCCCTTCCGGGTACCCCGGGTCCATGAGCTTCCCGTACGCCTGCCGGCGGTGCTCCGGGTGATCTATCTGATCTTCACCGAGGGGTACGCGGCGACGAGCGGCGCTGCCCTGATGCGCCCCGAACTGGCCGACGAGGCGGTGCGGCTGGCCCGGATCCTGCACCGCCTCATGCCGCAGCAGCGGGAAGTAGCCGGCCTGCTCGCCCTCATGCTGCTCATCGACGCCCGCCGGGACGCGCGGGTGGACGTCCGCGGCGACCTGGTGCTGCTCGACGACCAGGACCGCTCCCGGTGGGATGCCGGCAAGATCGAGGAGGGGCGCCGGCTGGTGGTCGGCGCGCTGACCGGTGGCCGGCCCGGACCGTACGCGCTGCAGGCCGCCATCGCGGCCGTGCACGACGAGGCGGCGACCGTGGCGACCACCGACTGGCCGCAGATCGTCGCCCTGTACGACGTGCTCCGCACGGTGGCCCCCTCCCCGCTGGTCGAGCTCAACCAGGCGGTGGCGGTCGCCATGGTCGACGGGCCGGCGGCCGGGCTCGCGCGGCTGGACGCCTTGACGGCGGACCGGCGGCTGGCCGGATATCACCTGCTTCCGGCGGCCCGTGGTGACCTGCTTCGGCGGCTGGGCCGGACGGCGGAGGCCGCGGACGCGTACCGGCAGGCGCTCGATCTCGCCGGCAACGGGCCGGAGCGGGCGTTTCTGCACCGCCGCCTGCGCGAGACCGGCCCGCCGGACGCCGATTGACGGGGCCCGGGAACGCGTACGGTAAATCGGCGTAACCAGCGACGGCGCGTCAGCGCGTCGCCGGGCTCAGCCCGAAGGTCACCCGGTAGTCGCAGCCGCCCTTGCAGGACATCGTGGCGGAGTCGTCGAAGGCGTACGAGTACGCGAACGGCTCGGCCTTCTTGAAGACCTGCGTGTAGTCCACCGGCCAGCGCGACGGCACGCATTTCTCCCGCCCGGCCCAGGAGCCCCGGCAGCAGGTCGCGTCGGTATCGAACGCCGCGCACGGGTTCTTGCAGGCCACGACCGTCCCGCCGCGGGTCACCCGCATCGCGGCCGGGCAGGTGATCGGGCGGGTGCAGCCGGCGGACGAGCAACCGCGGCTGCTCAACGGGTCCTTGGTCGCGGTGTGGAAGACATTGATCCACATGGGCAGGTTCGCCCCGTCGACCATGCTCACGTCGTAGAAGTCGAGACCCGACCAGGCGTCCAGCGCGAGTTCGGCCAGGGTGGTCGGGGCCGGGTCGGGCTGCACGCATGCTTCCGAGTCGGCGCAGTATCCGGACTGGCACACGTTGCGGCCGCTGCCGTCGGTGTGGCATCCGGTACGCGCCCAGATCCGGCCGCCCCACCCCTTCGGCAGGAGCACGCTGGTGGACGCTCCGGGGGCGAGCTTCCATCGGGTCCGCGGGACCGGATGTTCTTTCTGCTGGGTGACCGCCACCCACAGGGTCTGCTGGGTGGCGTTGACGATGAGAACGGTGTGACGTCCGGCGGTGTGTGCCGGCTTGGCCGGGGCCGTTGGGTGCGAGGCTTTCGCCGTCGGCTTGCCCGTGGCCGACGCGCTGACGTGGGGAGCGGCCGAAGCGGGGGCCGAGGCCGGGCCCGGGGCCGCGGTACTGGCCTCGATGCTTGGTGCGGGCCCCGCGCTCGCCCTCTGGTCGGCGCCGCCCGAGCAGCCGGCCAGCGCCGCGACCAGCAGCCCGCCCGCCACCAGAGCCGATGCCCGCCCGCGCCCACGAAGCGAACCTGCCATCCCGCACTTCCTCTCGGCCGCGGGCGCCCCACGACGCCACACCCACGGGAGAGCGCCGCCCACTTCGCGGATAACAGAAACCCGCGCCGGCTCACACGGTGGTCAGGGCCGGCGCTGCTGCGATCTCGGCATCCAACGGCGGGCCACGGCGTCGACCTCATCGCGGTTCAGCGGCGGCCCGAGGTCGTCCGCATCGGGGGAACGGCGTAGCCCGTCGATGAGGAGTTGGAGGTAGCGGGCGTACGCGTCGGGGCGCACGGTGTGGCTGTGGTGGGCGACCTCGCTGACCATCATCAGCAGCAGGGGCAGGTCTTCGATGGTGACATCGGGCCGCAGCGAGCCCTCGCGGTGGGCGCGGTCGATGACCTGCCGGATGGCCGGCTCGATGCGGTCGCGGGCCCGGGCCTTGTGCCGGGCGTGGAAGTCGGCCCCGAGGACGAGGTCGCGCAGGCCACGGTCGGCGGCCTGCATCTCGGCCGCGCGGCGCAGGAACTCGACGAGACCCTCCCAGCCGGTCGGTGCGGCCAGAGCGTCCTCGGCCGCGCGTACGTGCTCCTCGAACCGCTCGTCCAGGGCGACCTCGAGCAGGGCCTCCTTGGTCGGGAAGCGGCGGTACACCGTGCCGATGCCGACGCCGGCGTGATGGGCGACGTCGTCGAGCGAGGCGTTCAGGCCCCGCGCCGCGAACACCTCGCGGGCGGCCGCGATGATGCGCTCGCGGTTGAGTTGCGCGTCGCGGCGCAGCGGTCGCTCGTCGTTCACGTTCACCCCACCCGGAGTTAATAATTGGAGAAGATACCTCAACTTATGTGATCTCCCCAACAGCGGGTAGCTGGAATCCGCCCCCGGTCCCGGGCGTTCGATGTGGAGGACACACCTCCGCTTATGTTTCGAAACGGTTTCCAAAAATCGAGGGACTCATGACGACGACCGCAGAACCGCAGCTCACACCGGTCGCGCCACCGGCCGGCCAGAAGGACACCGGCCGCTGGTGGGCGCTGGTGGTGCTGGCCCTGGCCCAGCTCATGGTCGTGCTGGACGCCACCGTGGTGAACATCGCGCTGCCGACCGCCCAGCATGACCTCGGCTTCTCCGACTCCGGCCGGCAGTGGGTCGTCACCGGCTACGCCCTCGCGTTCGGCAGCCTCCTGCTGCTCGGCGGCCGGCTCTCCGACCTCATCGGCCGCAAGAAGATGTTCCTGATCGGCCTGGTCGGCTTCGCGCTGGCCTCGGCGCTCGGCGGGGCCGCCAACGGCATCGAGATGCTGATCGCCGCCCGGGCGCTGCAGGGCGCGTTCGGTGCCGTGCTGGCCCCGGCCGCGCTGTCGCTGCTGTCGATCACCTTCACCGAGCCGGCCGAGCGCGGCAAGGCATTCGCGATCTTCGGCGCCATCTCCGGCGCCGGCGGCGCGGTCGGCCTGCTGCTCGGCGGGGTGCTGACCGAGTACGCCTCCTGGCGCTGGTGCCTCTACATCAACCTGATCTTCGCCGTGGCCGGTGTCGTCGGCGGCCTCCTCAAGCTCAACGACGAGCGCGTCGCCAACCGCGACCGGCTCGACTGGCCCGGCATCGTCACCGCCGTCCTCGGCCTGGTCTCCCTGGTCTACGGCCTCGGTAACGCCGAGGCGGACGGGTGGCACAGCCCCAAGACGTACGGCTTCGTCCTCGCCGGCGTGATCATCCTGGCCGTCTTCACCACGATCGAACGCCGGGTCGCGCACCCGCTGCTGCCCCTGCGCGTGGTGCTCGACCGCAACCGCGGCGGCGCGTACGCGTCGATGGCGATCGCCGGCATCGGCATGTTCGGCCTCTTCCTCTTCCTCACCTACTACGTGACCAGCATCCTCGGCTTCACCCCGGTCCAGTCCGGCCTGGCCTTCCTGCCCATGCTGGCCACCGTCATCGTCTGCGCCACCACGCTCGGCGCCCGGCTGACCCCGCGCTTCGGCCCCCGCCCGATGGTCACCGCGGGCGCCCTGATCGGCGCCGCCGGCATGGTCTACATGACCCGCCTCGGCCTGCACTCCACGTACGCCGCCGACGTGCTGCCCGCCCTGATCATCATCGGCTTCGGCATGGGCCTGATCTTCGCGCCGGTCCAGAACGCGGCCACCTCGGGCGTCAAGCACCACGACGCCGGCGTCGCCTCGGCCACACTCAACACGGCCCAGCAGATCGGTGGCTCCATCGGCACCGCCCTGCTCAGCTCGTTCGCGGCAAGCGCGGCGACCAGCTACCTGCACGGCAAGGTCCCGAACGCGCAGACCGTCGCGCTGGCCTCCCTGCACAGCTACCACACCGTGTTCTGGTGCTCGGCCGGCTTCTTCGTCCTCTGCGCGCTCGTCGGCGCGCTGGTCTTCCGCAGCGGCCCGCTCGCCGTCGACCCGGACTCCGAGCCGGTCCTCACCCACTGAATGCCGAAACTATGGGACCGGCCGACTTCCTGTCGGCCGGTCCTTTTGCCGTGCCGGCCGGGCACGGCGGGCCAGCTCTTGACCGGATCGGCATCGAAGCGCTTCGATGACCACGGCGACACTCGTCGCCGGGCGCGGACTGGAGACACCGCCGGTTCCAGCGCTCGAGACCGTACGGGAGGAAGGTCCATGAATTCGACAGTAAGGAAGGCCGGGCTCGCATTCTTTGCCGCCACCCTGGCCTTCGCCGGAGCCGTGTACGGCGTGACCAGGCCCGCCTCGGCCGCCGTCACACCCCAGCTGACCGCTCCTCAGCTGGTTGCCGACATGGGTGCCGGCTGGAATCTGGGAAACCAGCTGGAGGCCAACGCCAACGGAATCCCCAGCGAAACGGCGTGGGGCAACCCGGTCGTCACGCAGGCCCTCATCGACCGCGTGAAGGCGGCGGGCTTCAAGACGATCCGCATCCCGGTCTCCTACCTGGGGAACATCGGGGCCGGCCCGAACTACACGATCGATCCGGCCTGGCTGACAAGAATCGCCGAAGTCGTCAACTACGCCTACAACCAGGGCCTCTACGTGCTGATCAACATGCATGGCGACGGCTACAAGTCCGTCACCGGCTCCTGGCTGATCTGCGATTCGTCCGACCAGACGACGATCAGGAACAAGTACCAGAAGGTCTGGCAACAGGTAGCGACGAAATTCCAGAGCTACAACGAGCACCTGATCTTCGAATCCATGAACGAGGAGTTCGACGGGCAGTACGGCAATCCGACCTCGGCGTGCTATTCGAACATCAACGCCTACAACCAGATCTTCGTGGACACCGTCCGAAAGACCGGCGGCACCAACACCTCGCGCTGGCTGCTCGTCCCCGGCTGGAACACCAACATCGAGTACACCGCGGGCAACTACGGCTTCGTGCTACCCACCGACCAGTACCGGTCCGCCTCCATCCCCGGTAGCGAACAGCGGATCATGATCTCCGTTCACTACTACGACCCGTGGGACTTCACGGGCCAGGAGGACGGGAACATCACGCAGTGGGGATCGGCCGCGACCAATACGGCAAAGAAGTCGACCTGGGGACAGGAAGACTACATGGACACCATGCTGAAGAAGATGTACGACGCCTTCGTCGTACGCGGATATCCCGTTTTCGTCGGTGAATACGGCTCGATCGACAAGACGTCCTTCGACTCGGCGAACAACACGTACCGCACGAACTTCGCACGCGCCCTGGTGTCCACCGCCAAGAAATACGGTGCGGCCACCGCGTACTGGGACAACGGCTTCAACGGCCAGTACGGCTTCGGCCTCTTCGACCGCAGCTCCGCCACGGTGACCCAGCCGGGCATCATCAGCGCCATTGTCAACGCCGCCGCCGGCGGTGCCGGCCCGCCGACCACCACACCCACCACGCCGCCGACCACGGCACCGACGACAAGCCCTGGTGGGGGCGGGACCTGCCGGGTCAACAACACGGTCAGCGCGTGGAACACCGGACTGACCAACAACATCACCATCACCAACACGGGCACCGCCGCCATCAACGGCTGGACCCTGACCTTCACGCTGGCCTCCGGACAGACGATCGTCTCCGGCTGGAGCGCCACCTACTCCCCGACCAGCGGCACAGTGACCGCGACCAACGCCGGCTACAACGGCGCCCTGCCGCCGGGAGGCTCGGCCACCATCGGATATCAGGCCAGCCACACCGGCAACGCGGCCGCCCCGACCGGCTTCAAACTCAACGGCACCACCTGCAGCTGACCCACCAACGACGGGCCGAGGCCGCTCACCGGCCCCGGCCCGTCGTGCCTAACCTTCCGCGCTTCCGACGTTGTCGGCATCGGCCACGACGTCCGGCTGCAGGACGCGTCCGCCGGCCAGCCTGCAACACAAGCGGCTGCTTGAGTCGCGGCGCCCGCCACAACCCCGGCCGACACCGCGGCCGCGTCCTCGGCCAGCCGTTCACCCAGCCGGTTCTGCCGTTCCGCAGGCACCACCCGCCGCGCGGCACGCTCGGCCCAGAACTTCCGGAAAATAGTCGGTATTTTCGGTTGCGCCCTTGCTCGCACAGACTCCGAGCCAGGATACCCATCGGTCACGATGGATCTCGAACCGGCATCACTCCGCTACGAGCTGCAGAAACCTAGTAGAGCGCGGTCATCGGCGAGACGTAAGTACCGAAGTATCTCCGGAAGTTGTTGACACCCGGACATCGCTCGGCAACACTTTTGTCATCGACAGGGCTCAATAGATTCGGGCGGATCCGCCGGCTCCCACGTGTGGTGCGCCGTGGTCGTCGACCATGGCCGCCGGCACCGGCCGACCGGGCCGCATCACCGAGCCGGGCTTCCCGGCCGTCTTCATCAAGGAGGGCACCCGCACATGGACGACACTTCCACCCGTCCGGCGAGCCGGAGACGTCTGGGCGCCAGGCTGTTGCATGCCGGTGTGGCGCTGGCCGTGGGCGCAGCCGCCGTGGCGATGGCGAGCCCCGCGCTGGCGGCGACGCAGATCTGCTCGAACCAGACCGGGAACAACAGCGGCTACTACTACCAGATGTGGTCCAACGGCCAAGGGTCGGCCTGCATCACCCTGAACTCGGGCAACAGCTACTCAACCTCGTGGAACGGCATCGGAGACTTCGTCGCCGGCGCCGGCTGGGGCACCGGCAGCAACAACGCGGTGACCTACACCGGCAGCCTCAACGCATCCGGCGGCACAGCGCTGATGTCGCTCTACGGCTGGACGACCAACCCGCTGGTCGAGTATTACGTGATCGAGAACTACGTCGGCTCGCCGCCCACCCAGGGCACCAACATGGGCACGATGACCAGCGACGGCAGCACGTACACCATCATCGAGCACCAGCAGGTCAACCAGCCCTGCATCACCGGCAACTCGTGCACCTTCAACCAGTACATCGCGATCCGCAACTCCCGCCGCAGCAGCGGAACCATCACGTTCTCCAACTTCGTGAACGCCTGGGCCAGCCACGGCATGAACCTCGGCTCACGCAATTACGAGATCATGGCGACCGAGGCCTGGGGCGGCGGCAGCGGCAACTCCAGCGTCACCCTCAACTCCGGCGGCAGCAGCGGCGGCGGCGGTGGCGGTGGCGGCGGTGGTGGCGGCGGCGGTAGCTGCACCGCGACACTGTCGGCCGGCCAGCAGTGGAGCGATCGCTACAACCTCAACGTGAGCGTCAGCGGATCCAGCACCTGGACGGTCACCATGAGCGTCCCCTCGCCGGAAAAGGTCCTCTCCACCTGGAACATCAACGCCACCTACCCGAGCGCCCAGCAACTCGTCGCAAAACCCAACGGAAGCGGCAACAACTGGGGAGCGACCATCCAAACCAACGGCACCTGGACGTGGCCCACCGTCTCCTGCAGTCCCAGCTGATCCCGGTCCACAAACACCATCAGCGGCGCGGCGTCCCCTGGGCGCCGCGTCGCGCTGCCGCCCGCCCTGAACAGCCAGCCCTCGACACCGCGCTCGACGATCTCCGCCAGGCGCTTATCGGGCTGATCGAGGAGTTCGGCGTTCCTCGGGAGCTTTCGGTCACGCTGGCTGCCTAATGGCTCCGCTTCCTTCCGTCTCCGGAGCGCGTGTCGTTCGCGCCTTGGAAGGCACGGCTTCAAGGTAGCGAGGGTCAGCGAAAGCCATCACATCATGCGCCATCCGGACGGGCGCGGCACGACTGTCCCGGTGCACGGCGACCCCGACATCGCCAAGGGCACTTTGCGAGGCATCCTCAGCGATGTCGGCATGACAATCGGTCAGCTCGCGCCCCGACCTCGACGGGCTGCAACATCAAAAGCAGCACCTCCCGACGGTTCGTGCATCGTGGTGGGCGAAATTCGAAGCGCAGCTCGGGCGAGGTGAGCGGCACGGCGCTTCGTCGAAGTCCTCGGTAAGGGCGCTGCCGACATCCGTACGGGCGCTGCCGGCGAGGCGCACTACATCAGCCAGCTCGTCGTCCACGACCTCGCACAGTCGCGGAGCCGCCCGCACCACGCTGCGGCGGCGTACTGCTTTCGACGGTTGGGCACCGCCACGCGAGCTGTGTACCGAAATCGACGTGCCCATTGTCGACGGGACGAAGTCCACCCACGCGCGGCTCATCCCGTACGGAAAGGGGGCGCAACCAGCGACGGCCCGTCACCGACCCGCTCAGGGTGACCACCGTAACGTGGGGTCTGGGGGTCGCCCTCAGGCTGGTTGGGTGGACCGAATGTCGCACCATGCGAACCGCTTCAATCTTGTCGCCGGCGGTCCGCTGCCCGCAGCCGTGGCAGGCACGAGCGTCAGGCGCTTGTTGCCCGGGTAAACCGTTTGCCACGCGCCGAAACGCTGGTTTTCATGGGCCGGCCGGCCGCGGTACGGCTACGACCTTGACCAGCTGATCCAGTCCGACGAAGTCGCCGGGGTTGGTGGTGTACAGCGGCAGCCGATTCGCGGCCGCGACCGAGGCGATCATGAGATCCGCGACGCGGCGACGCGGTGTTCGTCCGGCGGCCAGGACCGCCGCGCATACCATGCCGTAGGTCCGGGCCGCCTCGGCGTCGAACGGCAGCGGATCGAAGGTCGCCTCGGTGTGCTGCAGCACGCTGGTCCGCCGGGCCCGCTCCACAGGATCGTCAGTGTGATGGGGGCCAGCGGATAGTTCGGCCAGAATGACCGCGCTGACAACCATCTCGTCGGGCAGCAGGGCCGGATCGAGGGCGGCCAGATGAACGACGATATTTGTGTCGATCAGACCGCGCGTGGCTTCACCAGTCACGATCGAAAGGATCCTGCTCGACGGCGGCGTCAAGATCAGCGCGCAACCGGTCGGGATCGACGACCGCGGCCGTGGCGAAGGCGGCCATCACCTGCTCGCGAGGCACGTAGGTGCGCCGCCGCAGCGGGATCAGCCGACCGATCGGGGTCCCGTTCCGCGTGATCGTGTAGGACTCGCCGCGTTCGACCCCGCGCATGATGGCTCCAGAGTCGTTACGCAGCTCCCGCTGAGTAATCTCATGACGCATAGGATCGACCATAAGTGCAGCTTAGCGGCGTGTGCTACGAAGTGCTACGCAGGTCGGCCCTGACGTTGGCACGTCGACCCGAGCCATACGGCGAAGGCGATGCCCGGGAGTGTTCGTCGCGTACTGGAAGAGCGCGAGCCGAGACGGCCCGGCGCCGGACCGCCCAGCGCGCCCACCGTAACGTGGGGTCTGGGGGGTCGCCCCAGGAAGATACGGTGGGGCGAACGTTGCACCATGCGAACCGCGTCGTAGCCGTTGCCCGCGTTGACCTGCCGAGGAAAGTGATACGGGCGCACAGGCGCTCACGCACCCGTTGAACCATTGCTTCAGTCGCGGCGGCGTCGATCCAGCAGTGAAGCTATCTCCAGCTCGAAGGGAAATGGCTCCGCGGAGGCGAGCGCCTCGCCGGGCGTGGCGACCGCAACCCGGGCGTAGTGGTCACCGGCCAGTTTCTCCAGGTGCAGTTCCACCGAGTCCTGCGGCTGCTCGACCCGCAGATACCATCCAATCCCGGCCGCCGCGTACAGCTGAGGCTTGAGAAGGCGATCCGTCCCGGCATTGCTCGGCGATACCACCTCGATGACGAGCTTCACCTCGGCGGCCTCAACCGCGTTTCCGATGTCGTCGGTGTCGGCGACAACCACGTCGGGCTGGAGTACGCGTCCGCTCACCAGCCGGAGATTGACGTCCTGCAGCACCAGCAGACCCGCTCGCTCCGCCGAGTCGTAGAGTCCCTTTGCAAGCAAGAACGCGATGTGTTGATGGCGCTTGCTCGGCGCGGGGCTCACCCACAGGCTCCCATCGATCAGCTCGATTCGGTTCGCGGTCTCACCGAGCGAGAAGTACTCCTCCTCGGTCCACGGCTCTGGGTGCTCTAGCGCTGACACGCTCATCGGATCGCCTCACCTCTCGGCGGATGCTGTCGTAAGCGTGCCATGTCAAGCCCCGCACCTGCGACACCAACCGCCGCAGCACGCCTACCGACCGGGCGGCCCAATCTTGATGTCTATTGTCGTATAGCAAGACGTCATGCGACTACCTTAGCAGCAAGCGGCTACGGTGATTTGGCCGAGCCTTCTGCCACCGAATTCGACGCCCTCGCCATGCGGCCAGACGAGTCCGCCGATGCCATCGAGGACGAACCGGCCACTTCGTCACTCGCCACGGCCGTCGGATCGGGGATAACTGGCCTGCGCGATCATCAGCGGCCCCAGCCGGAACGCACGGCAACGTTGGCGAATCCCTCGCGTCAGCGAGAAGCGCGAGCAGCGACAGCGCCGGACCGCCCAGCGCGCCCCCGTAACGTGGGGTCTGGGGGTCGCCCCTGGCTAGTACGGTTGGCCGAACGTTGCACCATGCGAACCGCTCGGTCACGGTCGCCGGCAGTCCGATGCTGAGCCGTTTGACCAGCTCGCGGAGCGGATGGGCCGCCTCCGACGTCGCTCCGCAGTCGGCAGCGGAGCTTATGGCATAGATAACGATCATTTTCTTGCGCAGAATCGCCATCATGAGCGACCAAGCCGCCGCAGTGCGGGACTACGATTTATTCACGCTTGAAGCGACCGCGGACCCCAACGGCTTTCTCCATCGAGTTCGCGCGGAGAGCCCGCTCTCGTGGCTGCCCCAACTCGACGCCTACCTTCTGACCCGGTACGCGGACATCAACGCGGCACTTCGGAGCAGCCGGATGGAGAGCGCCGACATGTCCCGGACCCTCAATCGCCTGACGCCGGCCGAGCAGGAGGAACTGGCCCCGGTCCGACGCTCCATCGAGATGTGGATGGGGCACACCGTCCCGGCCGACCACCTCCGTTTCCAAAAGCTGCTCAAACGCTATTTCACTCCGGGGATGGTCGACCGGCTCCGGCCGCGGGTACGCGCTTTCACCGACGAGCTCCTCGACGTCGTCGCCTCGAAGGGCCAGATGGACGTGGTACGCGACCTGGCCTACCCGCTGCCCGCGAACGTGATCGCCGAGCTGCTCGGGATGCCGGTCAGCGACCGCGAGCAACTCCAGGCCTGGTCGCGGGGCATCCTCCCGATCTTCGGCAACGGCGACCTCGTGCAGTTGCGCGAGGCGCAGCGCAGCATGGTCGAAATGCACGAGTACTTGCGGCTCATCGCGGCCGAACGCCGCCGCACCCCCCGCGAGGACGTATTGAGCATGTTCATGGCCGCCGAAGCCGAGGGGATAGTCACCGAGGACGAGGCGGTCGCCAACTGCGTGCTGCTGCTCTTCGCCGGCCACGAGACCACGGCCAACCTCATCGCCAACGGCCTTGTCCTGCTCTTCGGCAACCCCGACCAGTTGGCCCTGCTTCGTGCCGATCCCGATCTGACGCCACTCGCCGTCGAGGAGATGCTGCGCTGCGACGGACCGGCCGGCGTCGTCGGCCGGGTCGCCTGTGAAGCCGTGGAACTGGCCGGCCAGACCGTACCGGCCGGAAAGCACGTCTATCTCGCGCTGATGGCCGCAAATCGCGATCCGGACGTCTTTCCCGACCCGGACGTCTTCGACATCACGCGCGAACGGAACCGGCATCTGAGCTTCGGCATGGGCGCCTACTACTGCCTGGGGGCGGCGCTGGCGCGGATGGAGACCGACGAATGCCTACGAATACTGTTGGATCGCTGCCCGAACCTCCGGCCCGCATACGAGACACCGGACTGGCTGCCGACCGCACCGATCGGCCACCGGCTCGGCTCCCTACCGGTGACCTTCTGATCAACAAGACCGGGCGCCGACGGCGCGGTAAAGGTCCGAGGAAGGTGCGGCGGCCCGCGTCCCCGGACGGTGGTTGGCCATCCCGTGTTCGGGCCTTCGGCCATCGGTCGGGCGGGGGAAATTGTTAGCATTCGATGGTGATCTCCGTCGCCCAGCTGTACCGGTTCCCGTTGAAATCGATGCTTGGCGAGCGGCTGGACACCGTCGAGGTTACCGGCGACGGGCTGGCCGGCGACCGAGCCTTCGCGGTGACCGATGGGACAGGTCGCATCGGCAGCGTCAAGCATCCGCGCAAGTGGGGACCGTTGCTGCACTGCCGGGCGCGTACCACCGGGCCCGGCGCGGCGGCTGTCACGCTGCCCGACGGCGGCACCTACGACGCCCGCGACCCCGAACTGGCCGACCAACTGTCGAAGCTGCTCGATCGGCGGGTGTCGGTGCGCGACACGCCTCCCGACGGCCTGGTGCTTGAGCGCCCCATTCCGGGGTTCGACGGTACGGCCGGCGACGGCCCGATCACCACGGATGAGACGGGCACGGCGTTTACCACCGGCCGGTCGAACGGCTTCTTCGACTTCGCGACGGTGCATGCGGTCACCACCGCGTCGTTGGGGAGCCTGGGCCGGGCGTACCCGGGCGGCAACTTCGATGCCCGCCGGTTCCGCCCCAACCTGGTCATCGACATGCCGGAGGACGGCTTCCCCGAAGACGGCTGGGCGGGGCGGCAGATCGCCGTCGGGGGCGATGTTGGAGGGCATCATCCCGACGCCGCGGTGCGTGATACCCACCCTCACGCACGACGGGTTACCGGCCGATCCGAACATCCTGCGCACCGTGGCTCGCGAGCACCGGGTGTCAGCGGTCGGGCGGATGGCATGCCTGGGCATCTACCTCAAGGTGGTGTCGCCGGGCCCGGTCTCGCTCGGCGACACCGTGTCGCTGCGGTAACACCCCCGGCCCGGCCGGAGGGCGGTCAGGGTTCAAGGCCGGTGACTGCCTGGCCGGTGGCGACGTCGAACGGGACGGAAGCCTGGTCGTGAGCGATCAACCAGGTGCCGTCGAGCTTCCGGAAGCAGAAGGTGCCGCGGACCCACATGCCGGCGGTGGCCGTGCCGTTGCCGAGCCTCCCACTGAGCCGGCCGAAACAATGGCCGAACGCCACCTCATCCCCCACGGTGAGAGCCAGGTCGCGCACCTCGTAGCTCACCTCCTGGAAGAATGTGAACACTCGGGCCCAGTTCTCCATCTTCGCCTCGATCCCCACGTGCTGGAGCGGCGGCTCGACGTCGAAGGAAACCACGTCCGGCGCATAGGCTCGCCGCAGCGCCTCGAGATCCTTGGCGGCGATTCCGTCGACCATCCCCTCGATCTGCCGCCGGATTTCGGCCTCGTCGACCTCGCGTTGGTTAGGCATTGACCCCGTCCTTCCTGCGTTGTGGCGGTTACCAGTACGACGACGCAACACCGGCGAATGTCAGGTGATCGGCCGGAGCCGGGGCGGAAAGGTCTGACCCGAGGGTGTGTCCTAGACCGTTGACGGAAATCGGTGCTGGTAGCGATACGTGCGCTTGGTGGGCGCGAACCGCCTCGCCGTCGTCACAGCTGCCGCCCGACCGGGGCGTTTGGCAGCTCACGGCCGTTCGAAGGCGGCCGAGCCGCGCCCACCGCGCGGCGCCCACGATCTAATCATCGCGCCCCGCGCCGCCGAAACCGGCCGGACCGTCCTAACCCGCGACGTCAAAACTGGCTTCGCCGGACTGCTGGGCGTCCTCGCCATCGACACTCCCTGAGCGAGCGCCGACGCCGCGCGACTGATCGCGTACAAGAGAGGCGCAACCAGCGACGGCCCGTCACCGACCCGCCGAGCGCCACCACCGTAACGTGGGGTCTGGGGGGTCGCCCCCAGGCAAGCATGGTGGGCCGAACGTTGCACCATACGAACCGCTTCACCGTCGTCGCCGGCATGCCGATGTTGACCCCTTCGTCAAACTCGCGGCGCGCACGAACGGCTCCACGACCCCTGGTCGGGCGCTGTACGGCGGATCACCAAGCTGACTCAGCGCATGGATTGTGCCGGTATCTCGCGGCTGGAAGGTAACCCCGTCATGACTTGTTGGACTGAAGCCGAAAGATCGACAAACTTCACGGCCCCCACTCCGTTGGGTAACGTTGCGACCACTCTACGAGTCGCAGTGAGGGTGGCATGGCATCAGGCTCGCGATCGGACAACCTTCAGCGAGACATAGCGGCGCAAAGGCGAGCCGCCGAGCAGGCGGCACGACAACAAGCGCGCGAGCAAGCTTTGGCCTTAGAGCAGAGCCGCAAGGACCAAGCCGCACAGATGACGACGGCCGCTTCCGCTCGAGTAAGCGAATTGACCGGCATACTCGCCAGATCACTCGCTTCGCCGCCGCCGCATGTAAGTCTCGACCGACTTATGAGAGCACCGGTGACGGTGCCGCTCGAACTGGGCTCCGACGCGCACCCTGAACCCGCTCCACGTTGGCAGGATTTCGAGCCCGCGCCGCCGGGACCTGTCGGTCGTCTGTTCGGCGGTGAGGCACGGTATGCGAGAGAACGAGAGGCAGCGGAACGGACGTACGTCGCAGCAGGCGAGAGACATCAAACCGCCGAGTTGGCCAGGCAACGCCGTGTCGCCGCGGCTAGAACTGCGCATAGGCAGCGACAAGGTGAAGTTGATGCCGAAGTCGCTAGATACAACAGCAGTATCGCTGCATTCGCATCAGCCGTGAACAACGGCGATCGGCATGCAGTCAGCCGGTACTTTCAGATAATGATCGACCAGGTCGCTGATCCGGAAGGATTTCCCCGCCAGCGCCTGGCCGGCTACGTTCCCGAGTCCACGCTATTGGCCCTTGAGTGGCGCCTTCCCACACCGGACATCGTGCCGGCGAAAAAGATCTTCAGGTGGGTTAAGGCTCGAAACGAGATCGACGCCACGGCGCGCCCAGCCGCTGAGACGAGGGCGATCTATCAGACCCTGGTCGCACAGCTGGCAATCCGTGCCATACGATCAATTTTCGCAACAGAGCACTCAGGTCTTGTCAGCACCGTTGTCTTCAATGGCATCGTTGACGCAATTGACCGTACCTCTGGACAACCGGTCCAGCCTTGCCTGATCACGTTGCGGGCCACACGAGAACAGTTCGAAGGTCTCGTACTGGAGCAACTGGACCCGGTAGCTTGCATTCGCAAATATTTTGCCGCCGACGTTTCTCGCAACCCCGAAGAATTGGAGCCCGTCACGCCGGTCATGGAATTCAAGATGGCTGACCCGCGCATCATCGATCCAGTAGACATAATGAGCGGACTGGACAAGAGGCCGAACCTTCTTGAACTTACTTCCAAAGAATTCGAGTATTTTGTCCACAATCTCTTCGATCGGATGGGCTTCGACACCAAGCTTTTCAGGGCCGACGGGGACGGCGGCGTCGACTGCGTCGCCTACGATCCGGCCCCTATCCGCGGTGGAAAGTATGTCATTCAGGCCAAGCTGTACCGAAAGACCGTGCCCCCGACCGCCGTGCGCGACCTGTACGGAACGATGCAGCATGAAGGCGCCAAGAGCGGCATTCTGATCACCACAAGCGGCTATGGCCCGAGCAGTTACGAATTTGCCAACGGCAAGCCCCTCCAACTCATTGACGGCAGCGGGCTATTGGCGATCTGTCAGGAGTACAACATTCCTGCACGTATAGTCCGTAACTCCGGAAAATAGGAGATACGTCTCAGATCCTGCCGACCGCGCCGCCTGCCTCCGGGCACGCGCGGTTTCATTCAAAGACCGTTGCCCTCGCGGCCGACTGCCGTTCCGCTGGACGCCGAGCCGCTAGGCCACGACAGGCCGCGTACACGGAATGCGCGACCAGTAACGGCCCGGCACTGACCCGCCCAACGCGCCCACCGTAACGTGGGGCCTGGGGGAGGCCTGGGGGTCCGCCCCCAGGGCAGTACGGGTGGGCCGAACGTTGCAGCATGCGAACCGCTATGGCGGCCTAGTCGGGGATGCCATGCCGGGGCGTTCACCAGTTCACGTCGCATACGGCGGCCCATGACTGGTCGCTGACAGCTCACCTGCGCTAGCATTGCTATCAGTCGTGAAAGGCGAGGAGGCGAGGCAATGGCGGCCCTGAGCATCAGAGAACTTGACGACTCCGTCAAGGAGAAGCTCCGCCTGCGTGCCGCCCGGCACGGCCGTTCCATGGAGGCCGAGATCCGTCTCATCCTCACCGAGGCCGCCACCGAGGACGAGCGTCCGCGGAACGACCTTTTCAGCGCGCTCACCGAGCGGTTCGCGCAGCTCCGTGGCGTGGACCTGGACGTTCCGGCCCGCACCATGCCACCCCGCGCGGCGGACTTCAACGAGTGATGATCGTTCTCGACACCAACGTCGTTTCTGAGCTCATGCGCGCCGCGCCAGAGCCAGCAGTGCTCGCCTGGCTACAGCAGACTTCCAGCACCGGGCTGTACACCACGGCGGTAACCGTCGCGGAGATCCGCTATGGCATCGCACGGTTACCGGAGGGTCGACGCCGGCAGACGCTGCATCAGGCCGCCAACGAGATCTTTGCCGCGTTCCCACGACAGGTCTTGCCCTTCGACCTCGCCGCAGCCACCGCGTATGCGGACGTGGTCGCGGACCGCGAAAGCGATGGCTACCCGATCAGCGGATTCGACGCCCAGATCGCCGCGATCTGCCGCTCTCAGGCGGCGACCCTCGCAACGCGGAACACGAAAGACTTCACTGGCATCGGGATCTCCATCATCGATCCGTGGCAGGAAACAACCGCCTGAATCCGCGCCAACCACGGCTCGGCGTAGCCGGCAGACGGGCGCAACCAGTCACCCGCGCTCCCGTCCTGTTGGGTGTCCTTCTGGGTGGGCCGAACACCGCCCGGAGCGACCGCCGCATCGTCGTTTTCGGCGCTCCGTTGGCCATTCGTTGGACCAGCTCGCGCGCCCGCTGCAGCGGCAACAAGGGCTAACCGGCCGGCGACGAATGCCCCCGCGGATAGGTCACACCCGGCGTACGACCGACCCTTCGTCTTCGGTCGTCCGTTGTCTGTCCATTTGACCAGCCCGCGCGCCGGTAGCAACGGCAACAAAGGCAACCCAGGGCCAATCCCTCGGTCGCCCGGACACGCCACACACAGATCTTGAAAATGACTCGGGTTTAAGGTTGCCAGGATCAGCGGCGCCACACATCAAGCGTCGCCCGACGTTCGCAGCACCACCGTCACGAGGTGGTCCAGTTGACGTCGGTGCGCGAAATCGATGAGCCCGAGCCGCCGTGCATCCACGGCCTGGGGACTTCAGGTCGGGCAAAACGGCTTGCACGCAGCCGCCACAGTGGACCTGTGAGCCGACGAACAGCCGTTACACCCATGAGTTGGCGCGACCGACTGTGGCAGATTCTGACCACGCTACTGTCCGGAGCGGCCGGCAACGTGCTTACCAATATATGGAGCAACGACTATCGCTACAGAAGTCTGTTTTTGTTTCTCATCCTCGGACTGGTAACTGCAACGACCAAGTGGATGCGCCAGTTGCCGCCGCGGGCCCCGATCGTTCGCTACTTCCGCATAGGTTCGCTTTCCTGCGCGCTGGGCTGCGCTGTTGTCGCCGCCACCAGCCCAGCTGTGTGGGTTGGTCCCGCAGCAATCGCCGCTGCCTGCCTGGTTGGCGTGGCAGTAGTTATTCTTACAGATCTTCGAGAATTCACTAGAACGCTGTTCGGCGCCGCACTTACGGGCCTTGTGATAACTATGCTTCAGGAGGGATTCCATTCTCTACAGGAAGAGAGGCGGATTGCGGGGATCCAGGCGTTGGTCTTGGCCGCAGTGGGCTCCATTTCGTGTCTTGCGATCATGCGTGACAGCCGAACGCTTCGGCGCTCAGCCCTTGGGCTGATGCGGGCCTGCTTCGCAATAATGGGGTTTGTACTACTATTTGCGCGTGAACCGATAGGAAGCTTCGGTTTTGCAGTTGGCGCCGCTATAGCGCACAGCTTTCACGGCCGGGCACCAAAAGACGAGGGCACGAGTTGGGATGTGGTTCCGGGCGTGTTGACCGCAGCTCCTTCGATGCGGAAATCCCACCGATTCCGTCAATTCGTCGATCGGCGCGTGGCGACCTCGATTGGGCTGGGCTTATTCAGCATTTTGATGAGCGTCTTCGCATTCGTCGCAGAAAAAGCTCTGATCGGGTTCATCTTCGCGGTGGGAGGACTTGCATGTCTCGTACGAAGCGCGCAAATGGCTCCTCACGGGAATTGGTGGCCCGCAGTGCAACGACGCTTACTAGCGTTAACGAGGGATAGTCACTCGGCGCCGCCGGCCCCCGCGAAGGAAGAGCCGACGACTCGTCGCTTGGTTCCGGTGGCGTCCAACAGCGGCGGGAAGACAAATCGGGCGCGAAATAACACGCGATCTAGTACTAGACGACGAAGAAGCCCCCGTCGCTGAGGCAGATCGATGAAGTTGAGATGCACTTCAGCCAAGGCTCCGGAACTTCGACGCGGGTCGTCACCGCGTACGGCAAAGGCACGGCCCACGGCGGCCCGTCAGCGAACCGCCCAGGGGCGCCCACCGCAACGTGGGGTCTGGGGGTCGCTCCCAGGTAGGTGGAGTGGAGCCGAGGTTACGGCATACGAACTCTTTGATCATGGCGCAGGGCTGTGACCTGGAGCTTCCTCTGGTTGGTGACCTTCCGTCTGCGCTGCCGCCGCGCGGGCATGTTCGAGGTGTTGCTCCTGGCGCCAGCTGACGATCATGTCGGTGAGCAGCGAGACGAATGCGGCTCGCTGCTCAGGGGTCATGGCGGTGATCTTCGGGGTGGTCAGGGTGAGCTCGGTCAGAGGCGGCCGGCCGGGGCTGCGCCGTTGCGGGTCGGGTTCGGCCACATGTCGTTTATATGGTGCTTAGCCGGGGTCGCGGGGCGTTTCGCGAGATCAGGAGGGTGGCGCGCTTGCGCAGCAACCGTCCTGACAGTGGTCGGCTGGTGCCGCCGCGCTCCTTTGAGATGGGGTGCAGCAGGTGTCGCCGCGCCAGGCTTCGCGGCCTTCCTTGACGGCAACCGCGGCGATGACCAGGGCCGCAGCCGGGTCGGCCCAGCTCCAGCCGAAGAGGATGTTGACGGCGAGGCCGGCGAGCAGGACCGCGGACAGGTAGGTGCAGAGCAGGGTCTGTTTGGAGTCGGCGACGGCGGTACGGGAGCCGAGTTCGCGGCCGGTTCGGCGCTGCGCCCAGGACAGGGCGGGCATGACCGCCAGCGAGGCCGCGGCCAAGACGAGACCGACGCTCGAGTGCCGGGCTTCGCCGCCACCGAGCAGAGCGCGTACGGATTCGACCGTGACGTAGGCGGCGAGCGCGAAGAACGAGAAGGCGATGATCCGCAGCGCGATCTTCTCTCGCGCCTCGGGGTCGTGGGCGGCGAACTGCCAGGCGACGGCTGCGGCGGACGAGATCTCGATGATCGAGTCGAGGCCGAACCCGAGGAGCGCGGTCGAGTTGGCGGCGGCGCCGGAGCTGATCGCGACGACGGCCTCAATCGCGTTGTAGGTGATGGTGGCGGCGACCAGCAGCCGGATCCGGCGGGCGAGGAGCGTGCGGCGCTGCGCGGTCGGGCCGGATGGGGTGAGGGAGATCAGGGGCAGGCTCATCAGCAGCAGTCCTTGTCGGCGGCGTCGGGGCAGGCGGTCGGGTCGACGGCCAGGACGAGACCGAGCAGGTCGTCGAGGGCGTGCCGGATACGGACATCGGCTAGTTCGTAGCGGGTCCGCCGGCCCAGCCGCGCGGGGACGAACACCCCGCAGCCGCCCCCGCACCAGGGCGGGGTGGAGAGGTACAGCCA
>NZ_JBFBAD010000027.1:84020-93752 GCF_040682075.1 Actinoplanes sp. NPDC051411
CGGGTGTCCCTTATCCTCTCAGCTGATAGTCCGTCGGGGCGCCGCCGTCCCGCGGGGCGGGCCACGACCAGGCCGCAGCCGCGCAGGCAGGCGAGGTGGTTGGACAGGTTCTGCCGGGTGACGCCGAGCAGGTCAGCCAGCTCGGCCGGGTAGCCGGGCGCGTCGCGCAGGGCGAGCAGCAGCCGGGCCCGGGTGGCATCCGACAGGGCGTGGCCGAAGCGGGCCAGGACCTGGCCATGGGTCGCGGTCTCCATACTCCGGACAGTACATCATTCGCTGTATTCATCAGAGGCTGTATGGTCTGCCGAGCTGTGGGCCCGGACTTGTATCCGGTACCTGGGTACAGGCTTACCGTCGAGGAATGACCAGTACCGAGGATCTTGCGTGGGTTCCTGAGTCGTGCACTTTGCCGACTGCCGGGCGGCCGTTGCGCCTGGCTGCGTTCGACGACCTGTTCGCCACGTCGTTGCGCGGCCAGCAGAAGCTGTCGGCCACGCTGCTGCGCTGGGACCTTGATCCCGCGGCCGAGGCGACGGCGCGGGAGCTGACCAGCCGTGAGAGCAGGTGTTGCTCGTTCTTCACCTTCACCTTCCATCCGGATGGCGAGGCATTGTGGCTGGATGTCGAGGTGCCGGCCGAGCATCGCGATGTCCTGGACGCCCTCGGCGAGCGGGCCGTCGCGGGGATCCGGGCGTGACCGGGCTGCGCAGCAGCCAAGTCGCCGACGCGGCCGGGGTCAATCGGCAGACGCTGCGCTATTACGAACGCCGCGGGCTGCTGGCCGAACCGCAGCGCAGTCTCGGCGGTCACCGGCTCTACCCGGCCGAGGCGGTGACCGTCCTGAAGGTGATCAAGGCGGCTCAGCGGCTCGGATTCACCCTGGACGAGGTCGCGGACCTGCTCGCCGCCGGCCGCCATCCGCATCAGCGCCCGGACGCCGGGTTGCAGATCCGAGCGCGGGCCAAACTCGCCGAGGTCGAGGCGAAGATCGCCGACCTGCGCGTGATCGCCGACAACCTGCGGGCCGCCACCGAGGCCGGCTGCGACGACCTGATCACATGCGCCGGACAGCCGTGCTGCCCGATCCCGTTCGCCGCCATCACCATAGGAGCCCCGGATGCCGACCCCCGCTGACCGGGTCCGGAAGCTTCTGCCGCCCGGCCTCGCCGGCCTTGCCGGCCTGGCCTGCGCAGCGTGCTGCACGCTGCCGGTTCTGCTGGCCGCGGGCGTGCTCTCGGGTGCAGGCTGGACGGTCGCCGGGGCGTGGATGCCCGGCCTCGCCGTGGTGCTCGCTGCTTCGGCGGGCGCTCTCTGGTGGGCTGGCCGCCGGCGCCACCGCACTGGCTGCTCGGGCGGCGATTGCGCCTGCGGCACCACGTGAGAGCCGGCAGCGACTACGGCTGGATAGCGTTGCGGTCATGATCGTGGCTCGTTCGCTGGCGTTGTTCGTGCTGGCCGCGCTGGCCGACATCGGCGGGGCCTGGCTGATCTGGCAGGGCTGGCGCGAGCACCGCGGTCTGTGGTGGATCGCCGCGGGAATCATCGCGTTGGGGGCGTACGGGTTCGTTGCGTGCCTGCAACCCAGCCCGGACTTCGGGCGGATCCTCGCCGCTTACGGCGGCATCTTCGTCGCCGGTTCCCTCGCGTGGGGCACGGTCGTCGACAGGTACCGGCCCGACCGGTGGGACCTCGTCGGGGCCGCCATCTGCCTGATCGGTGTCGCCGTGATCATGTACGCCCCGTGCGGGACCGAGAGTTCTTGAATCTGGAAAGGTTCTGGTCTTCGTGTCGAGCTGCCGGGCCGGCGATTCGGGTCGGTACGCAGCCCGGTGGTGGCACGGCAGAGGTACAGGTTCAGTCACGGCTTTGTGCTGGCCGGCTGGCTCGGGATGCTCGCGCAGTCGGGGTGCTGTGGATGGTAGACGGCGAGGAAGAGCACGAACTGGGCAATGATGATCAGCACGAGGAACGTGACCAGGAGGGTGGCTCGGGTTCTCCCGGTGGTGTTCGGACCTGTCCGGATGTCGTTCCGGTGCACAGCGGGCCCTCGCCGCGTCAGGGGTTCGCGAGCCGTTGCCAGGCGGTCGTGGCTATCTGGGTGGCGTCCCACGGGCTGCCGAGCGGTGGGGTGTAGGAGAGGTCGAGGTCGGCGATGTCGTCGACGGTGGCGCGGTAGCTGATCGCGGTGGCGTAGGTGTCGACGCGTTTGGCGATTTCCGCGCCGTGGTGGCCGAGTAGTTGTGCGCCGAGGAGCCGGCCGGTGCTGCGGTCGCCGGTGATCCGGAGGCGGATGGGTGTGGCGCCTGGGTAGTAGGCCTTGTGGTCGTCGGCGACGGTGTCGATGGTGATCGGGTCGTACCCGGCCTGGCGTGCGGTGGTGTCGCGCAGGCCGGTGCCGGCGGCGACGAGGTCGAACACTTTGACGGCCTGGGTGCCCAGGGATCCGGCGAAGACGGCGTTGGCGCCGGTGGCGTTGGCGCCGGTGGCGTTGAGGGCGGCGATGCGGCCCTGTTTGTGGGCGGTGCTGCCCAGCGGTAGGTAGACGTGCTGGTCCAGGAGCCGGTGCCAGGTCTGGGCGCAGTCTCCGGCGGCGTACACGTCGGGCAGGTTGGTGCGCATCTGCCGGTCGACGGCGATCGCGCCTCGGGCACCGAGTTCGGCGCCGGCAGCAGCGGCGAGGCTGGTGTCGGGCCGCACACCGGTGACGACCAGGACAATGTCGGCGTCGTGGGTGCCGTTGTCGGTGTCGACGGCGAGCCGGTCGTCATTGGTGCGGATGGCTTGCGCCTTGGTGCCGGTGTGCACGCTCACGCCACGCTCGGTGAGGTGGTGTTCCAGGTGGGCGGCGAGTTCCGGGTCGATGGTGGGCATGACCTGGTCGAGTTGTTCCAGCACGGTGACGTGCAGGCCGCGGGTGGTCAAGGCTTCGGCCATCTCCAGGCCGATGTAGCCGGCGCCGATGATGACCGCCGCGCGGGCCTGGCGCTGCAGGAGCGAATTCTGGACGTCGAACATGTCGCCCATCGAGTGCAGGACGTGGACGCCGTCGGTCCAGCCGAGCTGGTCGAGGCCGTTGATCGGCGGGACGGCGGGTAGCGCCCCGGTGCCGATGATCAGCTTGTCGTAGCCGTGGGTGGCAGTGCCGGCGGTCACGGTGTGCGCCTGCGGGTCGACGGCGGTAACGCGGTGGTTGAGCAGCAGGTTCAGGCCGGCTGCCTCGAGGTCGGTGCGGGTGCGGTGGGCGAGGCGGTGCCAGTCGGGGACGTCGCCGGACAGGTGGTACGGGATGCCGCAGATGCTGAAGTTGGGGTAGGTGTCGGCGACCAGCAGGGTGACGTCGGTGGTGGGGTCGTGTTCGCGGGCGGCGAGGCCGGCGCTGATGCCGGCGTCGCTGCCGCCGATGACGAGCAGACGCACAACAAAGTCCTTTTCAGGTGGCGGGGATGGCGAGCTGGTCGAGCAGGGCGTGCACGCGGCGTTCGAGGTCGTCGCGGATCGGCCGGACGTCGGCGACTTCGAGGCCGGCGGGGTCGGGCAGGTCCCAGTTCTCGTAGCGGGTGCCGGGGAAGATCGGGCAGGCGTCGCCGCAGCCCATGGTGATGACCAGGTCGGCGGCGCGGACGATCTCGTCGGTCCACGGTTTCGGGTATTCGCCGGTGATGTCGATGCCGCGTTCGGCCATCGCCGCTATAGCGGCCGGGTTGATCTGGTTGCCGGGTTCGCTGCCGCCGGACCAGGCGACCGCCCGGTCCCCGGCGTAGTGGGTGAAGAAGCCGAGGGCCATCTGGGAGCGGCCGGCGTTGTGGGTGCACAGGAACAGCACGACGGGTTTGCCGTCGCGGTGATGGCCTTCGACGCGGGCGAGGGCGTCGAGGCGCTGGCGGGCGAAGCGTTCGGCCAGCAGCGGCAGGAAGTTCGGGATGGTGCTGGTGCCGGCGAACTGGTCGTAGCTGGAGATCAGAAACCGTTCGATGGTCTCGGCGCCGTAGATATCGCCGAACTGACGGCCCAGGTTCGTCGCCGCCGTGCGCAGCGCGAGCTGCTGGTCGATGGACAGGTCAGGGTGTTCCTGGGCCGGTGCGAGGTCGGTCATGGTGGCCTCCGTGAGGACGACGACAGTGTCGCCCCCATTAGATAGGTCAGTAACTATTGAGTCAATACTCTTTGAGTTTGATGTCAGGGGTTCGTGGGTCGCAGCTGGCGGCATCGCCTCGGGGCCGGGGGCGCGGGACAATCAGCGGGTGGCCGGCCGGGTGCCGTCCACCCGCTTTGATCGCCTGTGTCGACGGGAGTGGCGAAGATGGCTGGCCTGACGGCGGTGGTTCTGTACTCGCCGGACTGCCCTAATTGGCGGGAAGCGGGCGAGCGGCTGCGGGCGGCGATGGATCTTGTCGGGTTCCGGGCGAGGGAGATCACCTTCGTGGCGGTCAGCAGCGATGCCGACGCCGTCGCGACGGGTTTCGCGGGTTCGCCGACGTTCACCGTCGACGGCGTCGATCTGTTCGACGCCGGTGGTGAACCGGTGGGCTTGACCTGTCGGGTCTACCGGACCGAGGCTGGTGCGCTGGCCGGGTTGCCCGACGTGACGGCGCTGGCTGCGGCGTTGAGGAGGGTGATCCCATGACGGCGACCGGTACCGACCGGACCCGCCTCTGCGGCTGCTGCGGGAGGGCGTTCCCCGCCCGGGAGGTGGCCGAGCTGGGGGTCACCCCGGGGGTGTTCGTGTGCACCGGGTGCGCCCTGTGGGCGGCACGGCCCGCCGTTTCCTTCACCCTCGTACGCCGGCTACCTGCGATGACGCTGGCAAACGTGCTGCGACGGCTCAGGTCACGCACCCACTCGCTGGGGGCCGAAGAGGCGCGGACGGCCATCCCGATCCTGCCCAGCGCCGACCTCGACCGCACCGCCGCGTACTGGACTAGGTTCGCCTTCACCGAGACCGACCGTTACCCGGGATACCTGCTGCTCAATAGCGGGAACGCGGAACTGCACTTCTCCCAGCCGGGCGCGGCGTTCTCGCCGGGTGAGTGTTTCGTGCACGTCGGCGACGCCCGCCGGCTGTGGAAGCGGCTCCACGATCAGGACGTCGCGGGGATCGGCCCGGTCGCGGACACCGACTACGGCTTGCGGGAGTTCGTCGCGACCGACCCCGACGGGAACCGCATCAGATTCGGCAGCCCTGCCCGATGACCTCACGACAGACGCCGATGGCGGCGATGACACGGCCGGCGTCGAGCCTCGCAGCGTAGCCCGGTTTCAGGATTTGCTGGCCGGGATCAAATCGGCCAGTAGCGCCTCGATCCGGCCCTTGATCTCGTCGCGGATCGGGCGAAGGGCCTCGACGCCCTGGCCGGCGGGGTCGTCGAGTTTCCAGTCCTCGTAGCGTTTTCCGGGGAAGACCGGGCAGGCGTCCCCGTAGCCCATGGTGATGATGACGTCGGAGTCCTGCGCGACCTCGTACTGAAGGATTTTGGGTTTCTGGTCGGCGATGTCGATGCCGACCTCGCGCATCGCCTCGACCGCGGCCGGGTTGACAGTGTCGGCCGGGGCGGACCCGGCGGAGCGGACCTCGACGGCGTCGCCGGCGAGGTGGCGTAGCCAGCCGGCGGCCATCTGGGACCGGCCGGCGTTGTGCACGCAGACGAACAGGACTCTGGGCTTGTCACTCATGACGTGATCCTTTTCCGATGTGAGGTGAAGCGGGTCAGCGGGCACGGGCGGGTTCGGCGGAGGCGTCGTGCTCGACCATGACGTGATCGGCGGTCGCTGCGACGGCTGGGTAGAGCGCGGCGAGCAGGCCGACACCGATGAGGAGCCCGATGATCTGGGCGATGATGAACCCGGGCACCGACGCCGGGGCGATCCCGGCGAAGGTGTCGGTGAACATGCGGCCGATGGTGACGGCCGGGTTGGCGAAGCTGGTGCTGCTGGTGAACCAGTAGGCGCCACCGATGTACGCGCCGACCGCCGCCGGGGCCACGCTCGCGCGGCCGGATCGGGCCAGGGCGAAGATCAGCAGCAGCAGGCCGGCGGTGGCGACGACCTCGCCGATCCACAGGTGCCCGGCGGCCCGGTCTTTGGTGGAGAAGGTGACCGGGTGCAGGGCGAACATCAGGTTCGCCAGGATCGACCCGCCGATCGCCCCCAGGATCTGGGCGAGGGTGTATGCGGCGAGGTCGGTGCCTTTCAGGCCGTGCGGGTGCGGCGGCCGAGGAACCAGTCGGCGGCCGACACGACCGGGTTGAAATGCGCACCCGAGACCGGCCCGAACGTCAGGATCAGCGCGCCGAGCGCGAACGCGGTAGCGACCGAATTCTCGAGCAGTTGCAGGCCGACGTCGTGCGGCGACAAAGTCGTGGCCATGATGCCGGAGCCGACGACGGCGGTCACGAGCAGCGCGGTGCCGACGAACTCGGCGAGCAGGCGGCGCCACAAGGCGGGTGCGGGCATGGCAGCGGGACTCCGGTCTGAATCTGGCGCGGACAGGGCAAAGCGCCGGGTGCTGCGGTGTCGATTGCACCGCACATCCGGTCGTTCGGGCGGGGTAACGGTCAGGTCGGGCTGGGCGCGTGCTGGGCCAAAGGTGCGATGCGGTCGATGCGGCCGGCGAGGTCGGTGTAGGCGGCCTCAAACGCGGCGTCGGTGTTCACCCGGATCGGATCCGGAACCGACCAGTGCAGCGCGGGCCGGACTTCGCCGGCGAGGTCTTCGTGGGCGTTGTCGCAGACCGCGATGACCAGGTCCCCGTCGTGCACGACGTCGTCGACGTGCGCGGTGCCGGTCGCGTCGATGCTCAGGCCGTGGCGGTGGGCGACCTTCACCGCGCGGGGATGCACCCGGGCGGCGGGCTGGGTGCCTGCGGAGGCGACCGGCCCGCCGACCCGGTCGCGCCACAACGCCGCGGCCAGCTGCGAGCGGGCCGAGTTGTGGGTGCAGACGAACACCACCCGCTCGGCGCCTTGCAGTGGCGGCGGGGTCAGCGAGGCCAGCGCGTCGGGCTGCAATCGCAGGTAGGTGCGGCGCCGGTCACCCTCCGAGCGGGTCCGCACCAGCAGCCCAGCGTCCTGCAGCACCTTCAAGTGATGGGCGACCAGGTTGGTCGGCATACCCAGGTCTCGGCCGATCTCACCCGGCGAGGCGTCGCCGAGAGTCAGCGCGTCGACGATCGCGAGCCGGGCCGGGTCACCCAGCGCGGCGTGTAGCCGGGCCCGCGCCCGCAGAGAGGAAGAGTCGCCGTTCATTGACTCAATAATCACTGAGCTTCCTGCCGGAGTCAAGGCAATGATCCGGCGCGGGCTGCCCGACAGTTCAGACGGTTGCCGGCTCAGTGATCGTCAGCAGCGCGGCGAGCTGGTTCATCATCGCGGGCCGGGCCCGGTAGTAGACCCAGCTCGCCCGGCGCTCGGCATCGACCAGGCCGGTCTCGCGCAGCACTTTCAGGTGATGCGAGACGGTGGTCTCGGAAATCGTGAACGCCGGGGTCAGATCGCAGACGCAGATCTCCCCGCCCGGCGCGGACGCGATCATCGACATCAGCTGCAACCGGATCGGATCCCCCAGGGCCTTGAACGCCCGCGCCAGCCCGCCGGCCACCTGCGCCGGGATGCGCTCCTGCGCCATCGGCGGGCAACACACACCCTCCTCGAGGCCGGCGACGACAACGGGTGACACGGACGGGTTCGACATGGGTCGAGCTTGACACTCATCGAACCCGCATGCAACTGTGACTTCGACATCCATCGGATCCGACTATCATCGAATCTGCCTCGGAGCTCCAGCAGGAGCCGTCCGGACGCCGTCTCATTCGTGCCCATCGAGGAGTTCTGCCATGAGTAACGACCTTCCCGGCAGCGTCCCGGCCGCCGGTCAGGAGCCGTGCTGCGGCACGGCCGAAGCCGCCACCGCGGCCGATTCCTGCTGCGCCCCCGCCGCCAAGGCCGAAGCCGTCGCCGACGGCGCCGGCTGCTGCGGGCCGAGCGTCCAGGCCAGCGACGCGCCGGCTGACGCCTGCTGCTCCCCGTCCGCTGTCACCAACCCCGCCGTCACCGGCACCGCGATGACCGGGATGCTGCAACTGCTGCCCACCCCGTCCGCGCGGCCCGTGCCGGTTCCCACCCACGGCGGCAGCGACCTGCCGGTCGCGGTGATCGGGGCCGGGCCGGTCGGGCTGGCCGCCGCCGCGCACCTGCACGAGCAGGGCCTGCCCTTCGTCGTCCTGGAGGCCGGCGACCAGGTCGGCGCGTCCGTGCGGCAGTGGGCGCACATCGGCTTGTTCAGCCCGTGGCGCTATGACATCGACTCGGCCGGCCGCCGCCTGCTCGACGCCGCCGGCTGGGCCGCACCCGATGACGACGACCTGCCCACCGGCGGTGAGCTGGTCGAGCACTACCTGCAGCCCCTGGCCAAGCTGCCCGCGATCGCCGAACACCTGCGCCTGGGCGCCCGGGTGACCGCAATCAGCCGGGTCGGCGCCGACCGGGTCCGTACGGCCGGGCGGGCCGACCTGCCGTTCGTGATCCGCCTGGCCGACGGCACCGAGATCACCGCGTCCGCGATCATCGACGCGTCCGGGACCTGGCGCACCCCCAACCCGCTCGGCGTCAACGGCCTGAGCGCCCACGGCGAACCCGAGACGGCCGACCTGATCGACCACGCGCTGCCCGACGTCCTGGGCGCCGACCTCGACGCCCACGCCGGGCTGCACACCGTCGTCGTCGGCTCCGGGCACTCAGCCGCCAACACCCTGCTCAACCTCGCCCGCCTCGCCGAAACCGCACCCGGCACCCGGATCACCTGGGCCGTACGCGGCGGCTCCGCCAGCCGCGCCTTCGGCGGCGAAGACGGCGACGAACTGCCCGCCCGCGGCGCCCTCGGCAGCGGCCTGCGCACCCTGGCCGACACCGGCAAGATCACCCTGATCACCGGGTTCGGCGTACACACCGTCCGCCGCACCGACGGCGGGATCGAGCTAGTCGCCGCCGACGGGCGCACCCTGACCGGCGACCGGGTCGTCTCCGCCACCGGCTTCCGCCCGGACCACAGCATCGCGACCGAGCTGCGGCTAGATCTCGACCCTATCCTCGGCTGCACCCGCACCCTGGCCGACCTGATCGACCCCAACGTCCACTCCTGCGGCACCGTCAGCCCGCACGGCTACCGCGAACTCGGCCAGCCCGAACCCAACTACTACGCCGTCGGCATGAAGTCCTACGGCCGGGCGCCGACGTTCCTGATGGCCACCGGCTACGAGCAGGTCCGCTCGATCGTCGCCGCCCTGGCCGGCGACTTCGATGCCGCCGACGACGTGCAACTCGACCTGCCCGAAACCGGGGTGTGCAGCTCGAACCTGGTCGCCGAGAACGCCGCCCGGGAGATCGCCGCCCGCTTCGGGCTCACCCCCGACGTCCCGATCACCCTCGCCACCACCACGATGGACCTGCTGCCCAGCTCGGCGTCCACCAGCGACGCGGTCCGCGCGGCGGCCGACAAGATCGGCCTCGACCAGGAAGTCGCCCTGCAGATCGCCGCGCTCACCGAACAGCCCGGCGCGCTGCCCAGCGTGGCGGGGCTGATCAGCCTCACCCCGGCCGGTGGTACCTGCTGCTCGTGACCCCACCCGTCGAGGCATCGGCGCGCCGCGGCGCCGGGGGGGGGCGGGCCGCCCCCCGGCACCCCCCCCCCCGACCCCCCGGTGGGCGGGGCGCGGCGCGCGCCCCCCACCGCCAAGAGAAC
>NZ_JBFBAD010000028.1:0-92258 GCF_040682075.1 Actinoplanes sp. NPDC051411
TTCCGAGCCACCACCACGGCAACCAACCATCAGCCACACCCCGCTGCCCCGGGCATCCAGGGCAGCAACCCCGAACAACTTCGATCTTAGGGAACAACCATGACCACATCCGTCGTGTCCATCGTCTACGTGAACGACGCTCCCGCCGCGGCTCGCTTCTACGGCGACCTCCTCGGCCTGAGCCCCTCGCTCGAGACTCCGGAATACATCACCTTCGACCTCGGGCCGGGCGCTGAGCTCGCTCTGTGGTCCGGCCAGTTCGAGAATCTGTCGCCGGACGTCCCACGTACCAGTGAAGTCTGCCTGGCCATCGGCGGTGGACGACCTGACGAGATCAACGCGCTCTTCCGACAGTGGCAGTCCAAGGGCGTCACGATCCTGCATGAGCCGCACGATGCGGGGTTCGGGCTGACCTTCCTCGCAGCCGATCCGGACGGGAACCGAATCCGGGTGGCACCGAAGGACTGAAAGGCCATCATGCGGCAGGCGCGCACGGTCAGGTTTCGCACCTGCCGCTGTCTACCTTCGAGGAGACGCACCTTGAACGCCGAGGACCGTAGGCGGCTCGTGAAGCGGCGCCACAGATCAGCTAATGACATCCAGTGAGATAGCCGCGCTGACAGTCATGAGGTGATGCGTGAAGTCTCGCCGCGCCACCGCGACCGTGCAGGCCGTCATAGTCCCGCGTCACATTCAAGCCGACCGCCATGCGCGACAAAATGGCTCTATGGCAAAGACTTTTCATGGCGGCGGGCGAGAAGGGCCACGCCGAATACCGCGATCACGGACACCATGGCTGCCGTGGCGCCTCTGGTGACGCGGGCCTCCCTGCAGCTTCGGTCCATCTTCTCGCGGTAGAACTCGTAGTCGGGGTCGGCGGGGTCCGGTTTCGGCGGGGTCAACCAGAAGATGTTGCCGCAGTTCATGTTGTTCGGGTGGTCGCTGCCCGGCTCCGCGGCCTGGACCGGAGCCGCGAGCAGGGCCACGACGAGCAGGGCTCCGGCGATCGCCAGCCAGCGGCGCGTGCCCTGCAGGCGATTGCTGATGCCGATCTTCATGCGCCGATCTTATGCGCGCGGACAAGTCGAGAATCGGCTCGTTCCACGTCGTCGTAGGTGCGGGCGTGGTTATCAGGAGCGTTGGCGCACATCCGGCTTATGACATGGGCCGCCGCCGCTATCAACAGGACCAGAAGGCGGAAGCGGCCGAAACGGCAAGCCGTGGTTCGACACCGGCTACGTGTTCGTCGATCCGACGGCAAGCCGATCAACCCGAACTACGCCACCACCCGGTTCCGGATCCTCGTCCGGCGGGCCGGGCTGGCGCCGGTCCGGCTACCCGACCTGCGCCACGGCGCCGCGTCCCTGGCCCACGAGGCCGGCGCGGATCTGAAGACGCTGCAGGATCTGCTCGGGCATTCGAGCCGCCGACACGTACACCAGCGTGCTGCCGCAGACCCAGCGCCGATGCGCCGGCGCCACTGCCCAGCTCGTCTTGAACGCAGCCCGCCGCACCCGGAAGAAGATCAAGGCGAAGGCCCGCAAGAACCGGCCCGACCACGGCCCCAAAACCGGCACGACCGCGCCGGCGGAGCAGAAAACAGGTGCTTCACCCCGGCCAAGCGAAAGCCGGCTGCAAACGCCCAGGTTACGAACAGGTCAACGCCCGAAAACGCGGTTTCCGGGGTGGCATCCGCGTCGCACCCATCGTCCAAACCGGACCGATAGCAGAAAG
Organism: Actinoplanes sp. NPDC051411; assembly: GCF_040682075.1. Classification (NCBI taxonomy): domain Bacteria; kingdom Bacillati; phylum Actinomycetota; class Actinomycetes; order Micromonosporales; family Micromonosporaceae; genus Actinoplanes; species Actinoplanes sp. NPDC051411. The sequence goes on from NZ_JBFBAD010000028.1 coordinate 1,735, forward strand.
AGCCTGAACCGCGTTTCCGCAGCTCAGGCCCCTCAAAATTCTGTGCGCCCGAAGGGACTCGAACCCCTAACCTTCTGATCCGTAGTCAGATGCTCTATCCATTGAGCTACGGGCGCTCAGTGCTCCGCAAGCATACACACTGCCCCGGAACGCGGAGACTCCGGGATTCGAACCCGGGAGGGGCTGTAAAACCCCAACCGCATTAGCAGTGCGGCGCCATAGACCAGACTAGGCGAAGTCTCCCCGGTGACCGCTGGCCACCGATGCTTGAGGATACCGGACCGCCTGAGCGCCGCACAAAGAGGTTGCCTCTCCGCGCGCCGCGGATCTGGGACACGCGGCTCCAACAGGTGAAACAGGGCAGATCCGGCTAGCATGCGTCGGCATGGAGGAGAACCCGCGCGACACCCCCCGGGCCCATGATCCGCGGGCCGCGTTCAGCGCGCCCGGCGAGCCGGAAGAGCCGCCGGCCAAGCGGGCGCGGAAGGCCGCCAAGGCGGCGCCGCCGGTCACCTTCCAGCCACCCGATGCCGAAAATCACCCAGAGGGACCTGCGAAAACTCCGGGCCGTCGGGGTCAAGCCCCCGATATCCGTACGCCCGGCGCGCCCCCAACCGCAGCGGCGCCCCGCCCGTCCTCGACAGGCCCGGCGCCGGACGAGCAGCCGCCCGCCAGGCAGCGCTCGCGTCGAGGCACTGCCTCGGCCACCCCACCGTCGGCCGCCCCCGAACCCTCCATCCCCACCCAACCCACGGCCTCGTCCCGCCCCACCGGCAACGTCGACGAGCCCAAACCCCCGACCCAGGCCGCCTCGTCCGCACCCGAGCCCACGCCCGCTGGCCGCACCCCGCAGTCACCCGCCAAGAGGACCCCGCCCAAGAAGACCGCCCCCGCGAAGAAGGCGGCCCCCTCAAAGGCCGCGGTCCCACGTGCGAAGACCACCCAGCCCCAGACCCCCAGCGGCCCGGCCACCCCTTCGCAGCCGATCGCGCCGGATGCCACGCCGACCCGCCCGGCAAAGGCGGCCCGAAAGGCCGCGCAAACAGCGACAGCCTCGGCTGGAGCCGAGACAGCCCGAACCAGCGCGCCCCCGAACAGCGCAACGCCGGGCAGCCCAGCCCCGGGCAGCCCAGCCCCGGGCAGCCCAGCCCCGGGCAGCCCAGCCCCGAGCGGTGCGGCCCCGAGCGGGGCAACGCCGTCCAGCGCGACCCCGGCGAAGAAGTCCAGCCCAAAGAAAGCCGCCCCGGCGAAGCGCACTCCTCGCGCGGCGACGTCACGCCAGTCCGCACGCCCGGTTCCGCAACCGGCCGAATCCGCGCCGCCGGCCTCCGCCGAGCCGACGGCTTCTGCTGAGCCGCTCGCCTCCGCCGATCAAGCCAGCCCAGCCGATCAAGCCAGCCCAGCGGAGCGGGCCGAGCAAGCCGGGTCAGCCGAGCAGGCCGTGTCTGCTGGGTCATCGGGGATCGCGCGGCCGGTCACGTCGGCTCAGCCGACCTCAGCGGAGCAACCGGCATCGACCCAGCCGTCGGAACGTGCCGATCAGGCCGTGCATGCCCAGCCGGCCGAGTCGGTTGCCCCTGCTCGGGCGCCCGCGCCCGCTTCGGCGGAAGGGTCGGCCGTCTCGCCTGAGGTGACTGCGGCCTCGGCGCGCCCGGTGTCGGAGGAGCCGGCCGTGCGTTCGGTGCCGGTCACATCCGGCGAACCGGCGGCATCTGAAGAGCCGGCTGGGGAGGCCGCCGCTTCGGGGCCAGGTGTCGATAGGGCCGAGAAGGCGGTTGCTCCGGCGCTGGAGACTGAGCTTGCTCCGGCGCCTGCTGAGCTGATCGCTGAAGCGGCCGAGGTGACCCCGGTCCTGCCGGTCCGGGACGGGAAGGGGGCCGAGGACGCCCGGCCGGTTGGTGACGGGGAGGCGGTTGAGGCCCCGGGGCGTACGGATGCCTGGGCTCAGCTGGTTGCCGACCCCGCCCACGTGCCTGAGCTGCTCGCGCTGGCCGCGGTTCAGTCGATCGGGCCGCGGGCGCGGGAGTGGATCGTCCGGACGCGGCGGGACTATCCCAACGCCGATGATGCCGCGCTGGCCCGGCTCGCGACCCGGCAGTTTTCGCGGGCCGGGGGGCTGGGCAGCGTTTTCGGGGCGGTCGCCGGGTCGTACGCGCCGGTTGTGTTGGCCGGGACGGCCGCGTTTGCGCACGCGGAACTGGTTTTGCATGTGGCTGCCGCGTACGGGAAGGATCCGGCCGCCCCGGAGAGGGCGGTCGATCTGCTGGTTCTCACCCGGATTCATCCGGATCGGGAGGCCGCGGAGGTGGCCGTGGCCGCCGCCCGCCGCCCGGCCTACGACGAGGAGGGCGGCGGTCTGCGGGCCGGGGTGTGGCGTCTAAGCCGGCTGATTTCGGGGCAGGTCGGTGGGTGGGGTGTGTTCCGCCTGATCAACCGGTATCTGCCCGGGGTCAGTCTGCTGGCCGCGTTCCTGACCGGCCGGGCCGCCGCCGACGGCCTCGCCGCCCGGGCCAACGCCTTCTACCGCACCCACCCCCACGACCCGGGCCAGGGCCGGTAACGCCGGAGCCCCGGCGTTACCAGGGCAGGCCGCCCGGTGACGAGTCGCCGATCGCGTTGAGCCGGGTGAGTGCCGGCCCGGGCAGGGTGATGTCGGCGGCCGCGACGTTTTCGCGCAGGTGGGCCACCGAGGAGGTGCCGGGGATGAGCAGCATGGTCGGTGACCGCTGGAGCAGCCACGCCAGCGCCGCCTGCATCGGGGTGATGCCCAGGCCGGCGGCGACCGTGTCGAGGATGTCGGACTGCAGTGGGCGGAAGCCGCCGAGGGGGAAGAACGGCACGAAGGCGATGCCGTTCTCGGCGCAGTAGTCGACCAAGGGGTCGTCGCCGCGTACGGCCACGTTGTAGAGGTTCTGGACGGTGACCACCGGCGCGATGTCGCGGGCGATTTTGACCTGGTCGAGGCTGACGTTGCTGACGCCGAGGTGCCTGATCAGGCCCTGTTGACGCAGTTCGGCCAGGACCGCGAACGGCGGCGCGATGTCGTCTGTGCCGGTCAGGCGGAGGTTGACCACGTCGAGGGCGGGCAGGCCCAGGTGGTCGAGGTTGTCGTGGACGGCCTGGATCAGTTCGTCGCGGGTGATCGCGGCCGGCCAGGAGCGGTCGGGGCCGCGCCGGGCGCCGACCTTGGTGACGATGTGCAGGTCGTCGGGGTACGGGGCGAGCGTTTCGCGAATCAGCTCGTTGACGCTGTACGGCCCGTAGTAGTCGCTGGTGTCGATGTGGGTGAGGCCGAGTTCCACCACCGTACGGAGGACGCGCCGGGCCTCGTCGGGGTCCTTCGGTGGTCCCCAGGCCATCGGTCCGGCGAGGTGCATCGCGCCGTATCCCATGCGGGTGAGGGTGAGGCCGTCGGCGAGGTGAAGTGACATGGTCCAAGAATGCGCCAGGCCGAGATCGTTCCGATCCGCACCGGCCGAAGGCGGGCGGAGCGTCTAGCGTCGGCGACATGACTGATCACGGTGCCGATCTGGTGGTGCGGGGCCGCCGCGGGTACAGCGCCCACGACGTGCCCGTTCACCGGGCCGGCACGCTGGCCGAGTTCCTGGAGCTGATCCGGCGGTGGGCCGCGGTGACCCCCGAGGGCGAGTGGATCCGCACCACGACGAACTGGCAGGAGCTCAACCTGGCCGAGCGGCGCATGCCGACCGCGGCCGAGCTCGACTCGGTGACCGGCCGCCATCCGGTGCTGGTCAAGCGGGGTGGCCACAACGACGTCGTCAACGGTTTTGCCCTGCGGCTGGCCGGCATCACCGAGGACACCCCGGTCCCGCCGGGCGGCGTGATCGGCCGCGACGCCGGCGGTCGTCTCACCGGCCGCCTGATCGACACCGCGATGGGCCTGGTCGAGCGCCTGGTTCCGCGGCCGGATCGGGCTTTGCGCGTCGACGGGCTTCGCACGGCCAGCGGCGATTATGCCGCCACCGGGATCGGCACGGTCCGCGATTGCGCGGTCTCCCTCGACGACTTCGCCATGTTGCTCGCGGCGCGTTCCGAAACAATCCGGGCCTGCCCGCCGGCACCCTGGTCGTCGAGCACGGCGGCCTGGCCGGGCCCGAGCAGCGCGCCCGCGCGGCCGTCCTGGGCATCCCGGTCACCGTGCAGCAGCCGTTGCAGCACGACACCGCCCATGTCGAGCGCGAGTTCTGGGGCCCGCGGCGCGTCGCCGACCTCTTCCCGCCCGGGAGTGGCTCGACCAGGGCGTGCTGGTCACCGCCGGCTCGGACTTCCCGGTCGGCCAGTTCGGCGCGATGCGCTCGGTCTGGGGCCTGACCACCCGGCGGACCGTGATCGGCGTGCAGGGCCCGGAGCACGCCGTCACCTACGACGAGGCGGTGGCGATGCACACGACGTCCGCCGCCCGTCTCCTCGGTGAGGAGGATCTGCGCGGCACCCTGACCCCGGGCCGTCTGGCCGACCTCACCATCTGGGACCGTGACCCCGCCACCTGCCCGCCCGACGAGCTCCGCGACCTGAACCCGCTCGAGACCCTCCTGGGCGGCGTCCCGGCCAACTCCTAGGGCGGCACGGATTGGGGAGTCATGATCATGGAGTGGCTCTCTACGGTTGGCCCGCAACGCCGTAAGGAGGTCACGATGGGCGGATACAGCGGTCGCGCCGGGCGAGGATTGATCATTGTCGGGGCGTTCGCGGCCCTGCTCGGCCTGCTCCTGGTCGGGCACCGGGCCGTGCCCGGGTCACCCGGCTCGCTGCTCGAGAGCGCCCTGCCCTGGCTCGCCGCTCCGGCCCTGCTCCTGCTCGCCGTCGCGGTCGTGACCCGTCGGGTCGTCGTGATCGTGGTGGCGCTGGTGCCGGCCGCGATCTGGACGGTCATGTTCGCCCCGACGCTGACCGACCACTCCCGCTCGGGCTCCCACGACCTGCGGGTCGCCTCGCTCAACCTGGGGAAGTCGACGCCCGGCGAGGCCCTGCCGCCGCTGCTGGCCGAGCACCCCGACATCGTCGTCCTCGAAGAGGTGACGCAGGCCAACCGGAGCACGGTCACGAAAACGCTGGCCGACGCGTACCCGCACCACACCGAGACCGGAACGGTCGCGATCTTCAGTCGGTTTCGTCTTTCCGGGACCGAACCGGTCGACATCCACATCGGCTGGACCCGGGCGATCGCCACGACCGTCGCCACCGGCGACGGCAGGATCCGCGTCTTCGCGGCCCACCTCGCCTCGGCGCGGGCCGACGAGACGGCCGATCGGGACCGTACGCTGCAGGCCCTCGCCGCCGCCACGCACGCCGACCCGAGTCAGCGGCTGATCCTGGCCGGCGACCTCAACACCGCGACCACCGACCGGTTGTTCCACGAGTTCGCGCCGCTGGCCGATAGCCAGAAGGAGGCCGGATCGGGGTTCGGCTTCACCTGGCCGTCCGCCTTCCCGGTCGTGCGGCCCGACCACATCCTCGAACGCGGTCTGACCACGCGCCGCTCGTGGGTCGTCGAGGGCCCGGGCAGTGACCATCGTGCCGTGCTGGCCGACTTCGACACCGGCGGCCCGACCGGGGCGAACGAGGCCGCCACCGACGGGTGACGGCCTCGCTCCGGATGGCCGGTCAGATGGGCTTCTTGACCGAGACCTTGTCGCCGAAGCCGGACAGCGTCATCGTCGTCTCCCGGGTGTAGGCCGGGTAGTCCTTGGTCGCCCGGCTGGTGATCGTGTACGAGATCTGCACGACGTGGCCGCCGGACACCTTGGCCGCACCCTTGATCTCGTCGCCGGTGAAGGAGAACCCGGCCGCGTTCTTGGTGACCGTGCCCGCCTTCGACAGCACCTTCAGCTCGGTCGCGGGGTCGGCGTCCGCGCCGGCCGGGGCCTTGGGGTCGCCGCAGAGCAGGATGCCGGCGACGTCGCCCTTGCCCCGGTCCTGCCAGTAGTTCTCCTTGGCGACGTAGCGGTGGCCGTTGACGACGCGGGCGGAGAACACCGACCCGGTCTCGACGAAGCCGCTCCGGGTCAGCGGGTCGATCGCGCCCGTGCACGTCTCCTTGACGTGGTCGATCTGCCAGGCGGGGAGCGTCAGCGTCGAGTTGACCACGAACTTGAAGCTCGTCTCGGAGGTCGAGGTGGCCGCGGCCGCCAGTTCAACGGCCGGCGACTGACCGGCGACAGCCGCGGGGGTGCCGGCGGCTCCGGCGCCACCGGTGGTCGCCAGGGCTCCGCCGACCACGGCCGCGAGGGCCAGGGTGGCGGCGCCGGCCGCGCCGGCCCGGCGGCGGTTGCGGCGCTTGGTGCCGGCCGCGATGAGCTCGGCGACGGGCGGCTGCTCACCGGTGGCCGCGCGGCCCGCCCACTCGTGCATGGCGGTGGAAAGGTCGTTCATCAGGGGTTTTCCCTTCGAAATGTTCGGGTCAGCCGTGGATCTCGAGGAGCGCCGACTCGGCGCGCAACTTCGCCATGGCCCGGGAGTGCGTGGACTTGAGGGCTCCGACCGAGCAGCCGAGGACGGCGGCCGCGTCCTTCTCGGTGAGGTCCTCGAAATAGCGCAGTACGATCACCGCGCGCTGCTGCCGGGGCAGGCGCAGAACGGCACGCTGCAGAGCGTCGTGCGGCTCGACCGGCGCCGACCGGCTGTCATACCAGTCGGGCGCCTGCGCGACGGGTTCTTCCCGTCGCCGCCGGCGCCACCAGCTCACGTTGCCGTTGACCAGCATGCGGCGGAGGTACGCGTGCGGATCGCCCCCACGAGCGACGCGCCGCCACTTGGTGTACAGCTTGACGAGGCACTCCTGCAGAAGCTCCTCGCCCTGATGCCGGTCACCGGTGAGCAGGCTCGCCGTCCACAGGTAGCGGTTCCATCCGGCAGAGACGAAGGCCGCGTACCCGGCGTCGGACGTATCCGTCGGTTCGCTGTGTGGGATCACGTGACTTACACGCGGCAGCGGACGCCGAAGGTTTACCGATTCGTACCGTGGGACTTTAATGCCGTAATGTGATCAATTCGTTACGGTGTACCCCGTGAGCGTGATCGAGGGACCGGCGCGGTTGGTCCGCGAGGCGCGGGATCTGGCCCAGATCCTGCTCATCGGCCTGCCCCAGCGCTGGCGGCACACGGTCCGCGTGGCCCAGCGGGCCGAGGCGGTCAGCATCATCCTCGGCACCTCCGACGAGGCCGACACGCTGGTCTCCGCCGCCTGGCTGCACGACATCGGCTACGCGCCGGCCGTCCACGCCACCGGCTTCCACCCACTCGACGGCGCCCGCTACCTGCTCGCCCACGACTGGCCGCTCGAGCTGGCCGGGCTGGTCGCCCACCACTCCGGCGCCGCCTTCATCGCCGCGGTCCGCGGCTTCACCGGCGAGCTGTCCCGCCTCCCCGACGGCCCGCCCCCGGTGGCCGACGCCCTGGCCTACGCCGACCAGACGATCGGCCCCGACGGCCGGAGCATGACGCTCGACCAGCGCTTCGCCGAAATGCTCCAACGCCACGGCCCCGACTCACCCAACGCCGCGGCTCACCCGCGCCGCGAGCGGCGCCTGCGCGAGGCCGTACGCCGGGTGGACGCGCGCCTGGCCCGCCTCGGCCGCCCGTCGTACGCCGTCGCCCGGGCCTGGGTGACCGGCTAACGCTTCAGCAGGTGGTGACTCAGATCACCGGCGAGTTGAAAGCTGACCCGTCGCGACGAGAACCGCCAAGCCCCGTCCAGCCGCCGGAACTCGTCGGCGTACCGGCCGACGGCGATCGGCTGCAGAGGCAGTTCCGGCGTCGCCTGGAAGATCGTGAGGGCCGAGCGGGCCTGGGCCGTGCCCGCCTCCTCGTCCACCTCGACGATCAGGTTCGTCGTGACGTGCCGGGTCAGCGGGGTGCCGTTCGGATAGAGCCGGACCTGGTCGTGCAGCATGCCGGTCAAGGCGTCAGCCCCGGTGAAACTGGAACCGCTGCCGTGGAACGTAGCGGTGGCGAAAAGCTCGCCGACCCCGGCGAAATCGCCGTCGTCGACCAGCTCGGCGTAGCGGCCGATAAGGTTCTCGATCTGTCGATGGCTGGACAGCGTCATACCCCCAATGATCTCCCGGTCGTCGACGCCGGGCGTGTTCGCGCAGTTCCGCCGCGTGCTGCGCCCGGGCGGCCCGCTCATGGTGGCGTTCAACCTGGGCACGGGCGAGACCCTGAGGACCGAGGGCTACGGCGGCCACCCGATGAGGGTGAGCGTCCACCGGCGTACGGCCGAGGAGGTTGCCGCCTAGCTGCGGGAGGCCGGCTTCTCGATCGAGATCGACCTCCGCCTCGAACCCGACGCCCCCAAACCCGGCGGCGTCACCTTCGCCCGCTAGCGCCTTTCCCGTACGCGGTTATTGCGTTGCCCGGCGAGATGGGCGTGCCTATGGTCATCACACCTAGGGGGCGCGCCCGGACGAGGAGGTTGTGATGCGTCGCAGCAGTGCCGAGCGTGAGCCCGAAGGGGAGCGGCGCGAGTGAGCGGTTCGCCGCCGCGGTGTGCCGCCTTCCCGTGCCGGGTCGGCGGCTTTTTGGTTTTCCCGGGGCTGTTGGAGTAGCGGTCAACTCGCCTGACTCTCGATCAGGAGATCACGGGTTCGAATCCCGTACGGCCTACCGCGTTGTTCTGGGACAGGCTCGCCCCCACCCGCTTTCCGGGTGGGGGCGAGTGGTGTTCAGGCCGTGGTGCAGGTGGGGGTTATCGCGCTGCCGGTGCCGGTGGCCTGGAAGCCGAACTCGGTGTAGGCGCCGGCGGCCAGCTGGCCGTTGTAGTTGACGTTGGTGAACTGGACGGCACCCGAGTTGCCGGTGCGGTTGGTGTTCCAGGAGTTCGAGATGGTGCTGCCCGCGGGCAGGGTCAGGGCTATCCGCCAGCCGGTGACCGGGGACGTGCCGGCGGTCACCCGGACGGTTGCCACGAAGCCGCCGGTCCACGAGTTGAGGGAGACCGTGGCGGTGCAGCCTCCGTTACCCGGCGGCGGTGTCGTCGGCGGAGGGGTGGTGGGCGGGGGCGTGGTCGGCGGCGGTGTCGTGGGCGGAGGGGTGGTGGGCGGGGGTGTGGTCGGGCCGGTGCCGAGCGTGGGGGTGGTCCAGTCGATCCAGTCGGAGAGGCGGCCGGCCGCCGAGCTGGAGATGTGGAACGAGCCCGCCGCGCTTCCGGTCTTCGTCAGATACTTCTGGATGTTCTGGGTGAGCGGGGTCTTCCATTCGGGCCGGATCGCGCAGTGGTTGCCGTCCTGGATATCCGACCAGTAGGTGATGTTGGAGCCGGCCCCGAGCGCCTTGTAGACCTCGGCCCCGCCCAGGGCGGCCACGCTGCCCGACTTCGGGCCCAGGTTGACGATGTGCGGATTGTCCATGATGAACAGTCCGCGCGGCGCCACCATCGCGACCATCTCGTGGGTGTCGACCGGCAGCTTGTTCGGGTTGCCGGTAAACGCGCTGAACGCGTCGCCGAACCAGGGTTGCTCGCCGTACGCGCTGCTCAGGCTCTGGGCGCCCTCGCCGGGGACGCCCCGCAGGATCGGCACGCCGGCGGTGCCCGACTCGATCGGCATGGTCAGCGCGATGCGCTGGTCGAAGGCGCCGATGACGAACGCGCCCTTGCCGAACCGGGAGCAGCCGGTGACCGCGGTCGCGTCGGGCTTGAGGATGCTGCCGCCGGACTGCTCGATCACGTCGATGATCCGGCTGACGCCCCACGACCAGGCCATCAGCAGGCCGGTCGGGCTGGACGAGCCGTACAGGGTGTAGAAGGCACCCTGCTTGTTGTTGCGCGGCGTGCCCTCTTTACCCACGGCGTACGGGTCGTAGTTGATGATGGCCGCGCCGGCGGCCTTGATCGTGGCCGTGTCGGCGCCGAGGCCGCCGAGGACGACGACGGCCGGGAACGGGCCGGTGCCGCTGGGCAGGCTGACCGAGGCCGAGAAGCTGGCGCTCTTGCCCTGGTTGGACACGTTGACCGTGATGTTGGTGCTGGTCACGGTGCCGCTGACGGTTTGCGGCTTGGCCGGTTTCGGGCCGTAGATGAACTTCTCGGCCAGCTGCTTGATCTCCTCGCGGCGGCAGGTCCAGTCACCGGTGGAGGTGATCCGGGTGCCGTCGAGCTTCTTGAACGGGTCGGGGAGTTTGGCGTTGGTGGGCAGCGAGCCTGCGTCGGGCAGGCCGGGGACGGAGCAGTTGGCGCCCTCGTCCTCGACGCCGGCGGCGGCCACCTGGACGGCGGCCGCCTCGGCGGCGGGGGATCGGGGAGCAGCCAGCACTCCGGTGACCGCCAACGCCGCCGCAGCCAGGACGAGGGCTGTCGAGCGGAGGGTCACGGGGACTCCTTTCCGGACCGGAAGTGGATCATGGGAGCGCTCCCATTTCCGGAAGTCCAGTGTCGAGGGACCTATCGAAATAAGTCAATGGCTTCCGGAAACTATCGCCGCGATGAGGCTTCTCGGTCAGGAAGGTGCAGCTAGGAGCGCATCGAAAGTTCCGCTGGCCGAGGTGTAGACCACCAGCATCTGCGACGGGTCGCGGTCGACCGAGAACTGCTACACATCCAAAACCAGATCCCCGGCCACGGGATGGCGGTACTCCTTGCGGAGACGGCGCGGCCCGCGTACGCGATGACTGGCCCACCAGGTGCGGAAGTCGGCGTCCCGCGCGCTCAACTCGTCGACCAGCGCCGTCAGATCGGGGTCGCCGGGATGGCGGCCCGCCTCCATCCGCAGGACGGCGACGCATTCGCGGGCGACCCCCGGCCAGTCGGCGTAGAGCGCACGGAACTCCGGGTCGAGGAAGGTCAGCCAGATCAGGTTGCGCTCCCGCACCGGCCGCGCGCCGAAGTCGGTCAGCAGGGCGGCCGCACCCCGGTTCCAGGCCAGCACGTCCATGCCGCGATGCAGCACCAGCGCCGGTACGTCGTGCATCGTGTCGAGCAGCCGCCGCAGTTCCGGGGCGACCTCGGGCCGGGCCGGGCGACGTGCGGCGGCCGGTGCCACCTCGGCCACCGCGTACAGGTAGTCGCGCTCGTCGGAGGCGAGCTGAAGGGCGTCGGCGAGCGCGTCGAGCACCGGCCGCGAGACCCGCCGGGTGCGGCCCTGCTCGAGCCGGACGACGTAGTCGATGCTCACGTGGGCCAGCGCGGCCAGCTCCTCCCGCCGCAGGCCGGGCACCCGGCGCGGCCGCCTGTCGTCGACCGGCAGCCCGGACCGGCGCGGATCGACCGCGGCCCGGCGGGCCCGCAGGAAGTCGGCCAGGGAAGAGTCCATGCACCCAGTCTGGCTGGTACTGGTCTGCATAGGCAGTTTTCGCCGTGGCACCGGCCGGCCGCGGAGATCAGCGTTGGGGCATGAGAATCGGATATGGCGCGATGCGGCTCACCGGCCCCGACCTGTGGGGCGACTATCCCGACCGGGCGGCCGCGGTCACCCTGCTGCGCCAGGCGGTCGAGGCCGGCGTCACGCTGATCGACACCGCCGACGTCTACGGGCCGCACACCAACGAGATGCTGATCCGGGACGCGCTGCACCCGTACCCGGAAGGTCTGACCATCGCGACCAAGGGCGGCTTCGTCCGGGGCGGCCGCGACCTGTCGACGATCGCGGCGATCGGCAACCCGAACTACCTGCGGCAGTGCGTGCGGCTGTCGGCCCGCCGGCTGGGCGTCGAGCGGATCGACCTCTACTACCTGCACAGCGGCTACGCCCGGGACGCTTCCTTCGCCGATCAGGTCGGCACGCTGGCCGAACTGCGGGAGGAAGGACTGATCGGCGGGATCGGGCTCTCCAACGTCACCGTCGACCAGCTGGCCGAGGCCCGCGCGATCGTCGACATCGCGGCCGTCACCGCCCACTTCAACATCGCCGACCGCACGGAGGAGCCGCTCTTCCGGGCTGCCGTCGACGGAAAGTCGATGTTCGCGCCCTGGCAACCGGTCTCGCTGGCGCCGCCCGGAGTGCACACCGACACGACCGGCTCGGACGAGATGCGCCGGATCGCCGAACGACACGGTGCGACCGTCCCGCAGGTCGCGCTGGCCTGGCTGCTCGCGCAGTCACCGGCCGTACGCCCGCTGCCGGCGACCACCAGCCGCACTCACCTGCGGGAAAACCTGGCCGCCGAGGAGCTCGTGCTGACCGCCGACGACCTGGCGGCCCTCAGCTGAGCGCCTGGGCGATCACCAGGCCGACCGAGGCCGCGCCGAAGCCGGCCACGATCGACGCGACCACGTTCATCGCCGCGTAGAAGCGGGCACCGGTCCGGGCCAGCCGCAGCGTCTCGTAGCTGAACGTCGAATACGTGGTCAGGGCGCCGCAGAATCCCGTACCCAGGAAGGCCGCGACCGGCGCGCTCGCCGGAAGCCCCGCCAGCAGCCCGAGCAGCAGCGAGCCGGCGACGTTGACGGTCAGCGTGCCCCACGGGAAGACCGAGTCGTGGCGGGACTGGACGGCACGGTCGGTGAGATAGCGCAGGGGTGCGCCGATGGCCGCGCCGAGCGCGACGAGCAGGACGGTCACCGGGCCCACCGGCGTACGAGAAAGGAGGTGCCGGCGCTGCCGGCCCAGACCGCGAGGATCGCCGCGACCAAGGTCGCGGCCAGATAGGCCAGCGCCACCCAGGGAGCACCGGCCGCGGCCGCCCGGTGAACGTCGACGATGTAGGTGGAGAACGTGGTGTAGCCGCCGAGCACGCCGACCCCGAGGAACGGCCGCACGAGGCGCCGCGGCGGCCCGACCTCGGTGACGACCACCATGAGCACGCCGATGAGCAGGCAGCCGGTCACGTTGATCACGAAGGTCGACCAGGCGAAGCCGGACGCCGGATGGGGCCAGGCCGTGGCCAGCCCGTCGCGGGCCAGCGCCCCGATCACACCGCCGGCCGAGATCGCGCCGAGCACCGGCACGGGAGTGGGCTCGAGCTCGGCCTTGTCGGCGGGCACGTGCAGATCGACGTCGGCGTCCATCGGCGCTGGGCGGTGCTCGATCACGCGCTGACCCTTCCCGAGGGAGCATCAGGGACCGTTGGCGCCGGCGCGGTTCACCCCCGGGGGAGTCGGCGGGCCCCACCGCCGTGCGGCCAAGATTACCTGAACCGGCTACGTTCACCTGCCGCGCGTTCCAGGCGTCGTGTCACCCGGTCAGCAAGGGCAACTACTTCTACGACCTGCGTGAACTGGAGAGGTGTTACGGCGTCAGCTGACGCCTGGCACGACGTCGTTACCGTCGGGGCATGGTCTACTTCCAGGGCGGCGTCGAGGTACGGGTCACCGGCCGGCGCATCGTCGCGACGATTCTCGACGGCATCGTGCTCGGGCTGCTCTACCGCGCGTCGGTGGCGGTCGTCGGCGGCCACTACGACTCGGATCTCGACTTCACCCGGCTCACCTCGAAGGCCGGGCTGGGCTGGGTGGTGGTCGCGCTCCTCTACTACGTGCTGTTGGAGGGCCTCTTCGGGCGTACGGCCGGCAAGCTCGTCACCGGCATCCGGGTGATCGACGCCAAGACCGGCCGGACGCCGGGCCTGTTCACGGCGCTGGTCCGGACGCTGCTGCGGGTGATCGACGGCATCGGTGGCTACCTGCTGGGCTGGATCATCGTGGTCTTCAACGACCGGCGCCGGCGCCTCGGCGACATGGCCGCCGACACGTTGGTCGTCCGCGCCTAGTCACCTAGCGTGCGGCCGCGATCACCTGCGTCAGCGACGCGTGCAGGCGCTGCAGGTCCTCGATCGGCATCCCGAGCCGGGACACCACGGCCGGCGGGATCTGCTCGGCTCGGTCCCGCAGCGCCCGGCCGCTCCCGGTCAGCGTGATCGCCAGGCTGCGCTCGTCGGCCGGGTCACGTTGGCGGCGCAGGTAGCCGATCGCCTCCAGCCGCTTGAGCAGCGGTGACAGGGTGCCCGGGTCGAGTTGCAGGAGGCGGCTGAGGTCGCGCACCGAGAGCGGGGCGTGCTGCCAGAGGGCGAGCATCACGAGGTATTGCGGGTGGGTGAGGCCCATCGGTTCGAGCAGCGGACGGTAGATCGCGACGACGCTGCGCGCGGCGACCGAGAGCGCGAAGCAGACCTGTTGCTCCAGGGCTAACGGGTCGGTGTCGGTCAGCTCACTCATTTGGTTTCCCCTCACCTCAAGGGTTAGTGTACCGATAGTTGGTGTACCAATGGTTGGTGGGCCAAGCATTAAGGAGAGACCGGTGGCCGAGACCCGTGGACGGCTTTCGAGCTGGTGGCACCGCACGTTCGACGACTGGGCGTTCCGCTCGATGATCGGCCCGGCGCAGGTCAAGGGCGCCGTGCAAGGCTGCGACCAGGACGCGCGCGAGCAGTGGAAACGCGACCTGGAAAACCGTAAGCGCTACACCCGCGAGCAGCGCGAGCGCGCCCGCAGCGCTAGCTGAGCGCCGCCCCGCACCGGGGGCATCGCGTCGGACACGGCGTCAGCGCCGCCGCCGACGCCAGCCCACCGGTGTGCAGGATCGTGCTGACCGCGTCCTCGACCCCCGGCGCGGTCAGCACCCGCTCACCCGGCACCCCGAGCAGATCGTTCGGAGCCCACCAGCCGCGAATCTCGTCGACGGTGAAGCCCCGCGCCGCGTTCCGCCGCACGGTCTCGTCGAACGGCACGTCGAAGTAATAGACGTGGCTCGGCCCGGCATGCCCGTCGATCAGCCGTCCGAGCACGCCGGCGTAGCGCTCCCGATGCAGAATCCCCTCGAGCACCACGTGATAGCCCAGGTCGAGCACATTGCGCGTGGTCGCGGCGATGAACTCGGGCGCGACCGCGCCCATCCCGCCCACGTCGTGCTCCCGCAACACGATTCGCCGCAGATAGTCCTGCTCGACCAGCGCGCACCCGCGTCCATAGCGGCGCCGCACCTCACGGGCGGCGGTCGTCTCCCCGAGTTCCCCCGGATCACGATGAGCGTAGGTAAACCGGGGAAGTCGCGTGTGACGCAGGAAGTTTCGCCGTCTGGCATGGTCGTTGATGGTCCACCATCGACGGATGAGGGTTCGTGCGGCGGCGGTCGGGGCGGTTCTGCTCTGCGGGCTCAGCGCCTGCGGCGGGGAGCCGGCGCCCCTGCCCAGTGCGCCCGTGACCACGCCCAGCTGTACGCCCCCGGCCGGCGCAGTCGACGCGCTGCCGGAGGGCTACCGGGTGGTTGCCGGGGTGGTCGCGGTTCCGGCCGATCGGATTCTTCCGGTGGCGACGTCCGGGCAGCGGGACCCGGCGGCCGAACTGTTCGCCAAGTGGGGACTTCTGGTGCGGGCCGGGGAGACGGCCGAGGTCTCGGTGGAGTCGGGGCCGGCCCTGATCGGCTGGGGGAGCTCGGTGGTGCCGGCCTCGAGCGTACGGATAACGGCCTGCCGGGAAGGCAGCCAGGCTTGGACGGCTTTTGCCGGAGGCACCTGGGTGACCGAACCGGCCTGCGTGCCCCTGGTGATTCGGGCCGGTGACGTGGCTGAGGAGGCTCGGATGCCGATCGGCGTGCCGTGCCCCTGACCCGACGCCGGTGGATAACCGGATAGCGCTCTCAGGCCGCGGCCAGCGCCTCGGTCGGAGCCAGGCGGGCCGCTCGCGTCGCCGGGTAGACGCCGGCCACCACGCCGACGATCAGCGCGCCCCCGATGCCGCCGCCGACCGCCCACAGCGGGATGATCGGTGGCCAGTTCTGCCAGGTGGCATAGCCGATCGTGGCGGCGACGCCGAGCAGGGCGCCGGCCGTTCCGCCGAGCAGCGCCAGCGCGATCGACTCGGCCAGGAACTGGATTCTGATCTGGCCGCGGTGGGCGCCCAGGGCCCGTCGCAGGCCGATCTCGCGGCGGCGTTCCAGCACTGAGATGACCATCGTGTTGGCGACGCCGATGCCGCCGACCAGCAGCGACACCCCGGCCAGGCCGAGCAGCAGCGCGCCGAAGGCCGACTCGGTGGCGCGCTTGGCGATCAGCGCGTCGGACGGGCGGCTCACCTGCACCAGGCCCGGCAGCTGGGGGTTGACCGTGGCCGGGAGCACCGACCGTACCTGTTCCAGGGCCGGTTCGAGGCACCGGACATAGAGGACGGTCGGGTGGCCGTCGAAGCCGAGCAGCCGGGTGGCGGCGTCCCAGCCGACCAGCACGGACTGGTCGAGGTCGGGGGCGAGCGGGACCGGGGCCAGGACGCCGATCACCGTGAACCAGCGGTTGCCGATGCTGACCTGCTGGCCGGGCGCCTTGAGGCCGAGCCGGGAGGCCGCCTCGTAGCCGAGCACCACGGTCGGGAAGCGGGAGGTGGCCGGGCCCAGGAACGACCCTGACAGGAGGCGACCGTTCACCGCCGGCAGCAGGTCGGTGCGGCTGGCGAGCACGCTCAGTCCGCTGCCGTCGAAGGGGTCGACGAGGTCGGAGCGCCGGACCACCGAGTGCACGTTGGCGACCGCGCTGACCCGGGTGACCGGGCCGATCCGGGCCGTCATCGCGACCGATTCGGCCGGCAGCGGGGTCGGCTGATCGCCCGTGGAGACCGGCTCGACCCGCAGGAGGTTGGTGCCGAGGGCGGCCAGGCGGTCGTTCAGGGCCTGCCGGCTGGACGCCGGGATGCCGATCACGACGATCATGGTGGCGATGCCGATCGCGATGCCGAGGGCGGAGAGCGCGGCCCGCAGGCGCCGGGTCCGGATGCCCAGCAGGCCGAGGCTGACGACGTCGAGGGGTGCGAGCCTCACGACTCGTCACCCACTATCCGGCCGTCCCTCATGGACACCCGCCGGGGCAGGCGGGCCGCGATGTCGTGGTCGTGGGTGATCACCGCGATCGTGGCGCCTTCCTGATGGAGACCTTCCAGGAGGGAGAGCACGGCCGCACCGGTCGCCGTGTCGAGGGCGCCGGTCGGCTCGTCGGCCAGCACCAGCGACGGCCCGTTGACCAGCGCGCGGGCGATGGCGACCCGCTGCTTCTCGCCGCCCGAGAGCTCATGGGGGCGATGGGACAGGCGGTGGGCCAGGCCGACCCGGTCGAGCGCCTCGGCGGCCAGCGGGCGGCGCTTGCGGCGCGGCACCCCGGCATAGAGCAGGCCGGTCGCGACGTTCTCGACCGCGCTCAGCCCGTCGGTGAGGTGGAACTGCTGGAAGACAAAGCCGAGTTGCCGGGCGCGCAGTTCGGAGAGGCGGCGGTCGGAGAGTGCGGTGACGTCCGTCCCGTCGATCCGGACCGTGCCGCTGGTCGGCCGGTCGAGCGTGCCCATGACGTTGAGCAGCGTCGACTTGCCGGAGCCGGACGGTCCGACGATCGCCAGCAGTTCGCCCCGCCGCACGGTCAGGGAGACCAGGTCGAGCGCGGTGACGCCGCCCGGGTAGGAGCGGGTGACCGCCTCGACGGTCAGGACCGGGGTCACGGGGTGGTCACCACGGTCGTACCGTCGGCGAGGCCGGGGCCGCTGACCTGGACCATCCCGCCCGCGAACAGGCCGACGGTGGTGGCGATCAGGGATCCGTCGGGGCGTTGTACGGCGTACCCGCCCTCGCGGAGCGCGATGAGCGCGCCGACCGGAACCGCCAGCACGCCCTTGCGGGTGATCGTGGTGAACCGGACCTGCACCGGCGCCGCGTCGAACGAGGTGACCGCCTTGTCGGGCACCACGAAGACGTTGGTCTTGGGCTGGTCGTCGTCGCCGCCGACGACCGCCGAGATCGAACTGATCTTGCCCGGGACCGCCTTGCCGTCCGGCAGCGTGATCGACACCTTGAGGCCGGCCCGCAGGGCGGACGCGTCGGCCGGGCTCATCGGCACCGTGACCGTCTTGGTCGTCGATGTGATCGAGAGCAGCGGTTCCCCGGCCGGATCGCCGAGCGCCGCGGTGACCGCGCTGACCCGTCCCGTCCCGGCGACGATCACGGCCTGACCCGGTTGCAACGCACCGGGTGTGGGCAGCCCGAGGTCCTTCTGCCAGCGCTTGAGCGCGTCAATCAAGGACGGGTTCGAGACGTCGCTTCCCGACGAAGAAGAAGATGAAGAAGACGAAGAACGGTAGCCGAGCGCGGTCAGATTGTGCCGCAGCTCCAGCACGTCGCGGCCGGTCAGCCCCGGCTTGTCGATCGGCCGGAACAGCGGGGTGTCGCCGTAGAGCACGACCACCGGCTGGTCGTCGACCCGAAAGAGCGCCTTACCGCGGGCGATCCTGGTGCCGACCGCGGGCAGCGACGTGACCACTCCGGAGCCGGTGCCCTTGACCGGATGCGGCGCGCCGAATCCGAGCGTGCCGGCGACCATCCGGGTGTCCGAAAGGTCGATCTTCCGGACGGTCGTGGTCGTGAGACTCGGGCCGGTGGTGGTGGCCGCGGCCGGCTTCGCGTCGGGCCGCAGCGTGAACACCGCGACCCCACCGCCGACCAGCACGACCGCGGCGACCGTCCCGGCGATCGCGCTACTTCGACGAGCCATGACCGAACGCCTCGAGCACGCAGGACTTTTCGAGCTCGGACTCGTTGGCCGGGACCACGCCGTCCGACGAGTCCCACGTCCACTCGCCCGGCTTGGTGACGTGCACCATCATCCCGTGCGCGCGCAGGCACTTGACATTGTCGTTCCACTGGGCGGCGTAGTTCGGGTTCTTGTCCTCGTCCAGCTCTGGCGGCTGCAGCGGAAGCTTGTATGCGCAGGCCACGTAGGCCGACTTCGGCTCGCCGCTCTGGTCGAGCCGGCGTCCCGGGCCGGCCGCGCCGGGCTGGTTGATCGGGTTGACCTTCACGCCGTGTGCGACCAGGCAATCGTCGTAGACGGTGAACAGACGTTCGGACTCGGCATCACTGGTGTCGAGGCGAAGCTGAGGGCGGGCCGGAGCCGACGCGGACGCCGAGGCGGAGGGGGCCGTGCTGGCCAGCGAGGCCACCTGGGGAGCCGCCGCCGGTGAGCTGCAGGCGGCGGCCAGGAACAACGGGGCGAGCGACAGGAGTCGGAGATGACGCATGGCCAGCACACTGGTCAGGACTTGTCAGGATCCCGTTGTCATCCCGTAGTGCTTCCGTGCTGAGTGGGTTTGCGGCGATGACCGGCGCCTAGACTCGCCGCCGTGTGCGCATATGTGCTGGTCGCCGAGGACGACCCGAAGCAGGCCGAGCTGGCCCGGCGCTACCTGGAGCACGAGGGGCACGCGGTGGTGGTGGTCGGCGACGGCCGGGCCGCGCTCGAGGAGGCACGGCGCAACCCGCCCGACCTCATGGTGCTCGACGTCATGATGCCCCGGGTCGACGGTCTCGACGTCTGCCGCATCCTGCGCCGCGAATCGGACCTGCCGGTGCTCATGCTGACCGCCCGCACCACCGAGGACGACCTGCTGCTCGGCCTCGACCTGGGCGCGGACGACTACCTGACCAAGCCGTACAGCCCTCGGGAACTCGCCGCCCGGGTCCGCACCCTGCTCCGCCGCACCGGGCCGGCGAACCGGAAAACCCCCGACTCGACCCTGCGGGTCGGCCACCTTCAGGTCGATCCCGTACGCCACGAGGTGCGCGCCGACGGCAACGAGATCGCCTGCACGCCGGGCGAGTTCCATCTGCTCGAAGCGCTGGCCGCCGAGCCGGGCCGGGTCTTCTCCCGCGATCAACTGCTGCGCCACCTGCACGGCTTCGACTCGTACGTGACCGCCCGCACGGTCGACGTCCACGTGATGAACCTGCGCCGAAAGATCGAACCCGACCCGCGCCGCCCGGTTCGCCTGCTGACCGTCTACGGCATCGGCTACAAACTCTCCGATGGATGAAACGCGGCCCGACGATGGCTAAAAGCCTGCTGGTCAAGCTGCTGGCCGTGTCGGCCGTGGTCTCGGTCCTGTCGGTGGCCGCGACCGCCTGGCTGGCCGTCCGCACGACGACCCGGGCCATCCAGCGGGAGCAGAGCCAGGCACTGACCGACGACGCCCGCATCTATGACGCCCTGCTCGGCTATGCCGCCACCCACCACGACTGGTCGGGCGCCGCCCCGCTGGTCGGCCGGCTGGCCCGGCAGACCGGGCACCGCATCGCGCTGACCGACCGGGCCCGCGCCCCGATAGCCGACTCCCAGCCGGCCGGCGAGCCGGGCGGCGAGTCGGGCGGCGGCGGGCTGCCCGATCGGGCCTCGGCGACCGTCGACCCGCTCGGCGTCGACACCGACCTGACCCCGGCCGCGTCCGACGACCGGATCGACCCCCGCGCGGTCGGGCCGTTCCGGCTGACCGAGGCCGAGCGCACCCGGCTGCACGGCATCGCCACCCGCGTCGTCGCATGCCTGCGCGAGCCGCCGACCGCCCCGGCCCCGGCCCCGGTCGGCGCCGAGCCGGTGGGCGGGCAGCGGGCCGAGATCCGCAACGCCGAGATCGTCGACGAGCCGAACGGCCGGCCCAGCATCAAGACTCCGGGCAGCGACCTCGCCACCGACACGGCCTGCGCCGGCCCCCGGGCCAACCTCGACGCCCCGGCCGCCACCGAACAACGTGCCCTCGATCAGCTCGACCGGCTGGTCAACGGCTGTCTGCGCCGCAGCGGCATCCCGGCCGTCCGGGTCGGCCTGGAGCAGACGTGGACCTGGGCCGACCCGGCGTCGGCCCGCAGCGCGCAGGGCCGTAGCGGGACCGTGGCCGACTGTCTGGCCGCCTCCCGGCGCGAGCAGCTGGCCGCCTACGTCGCGCCGCCCGCGCTGCTCTACGTGACCACTCCGGGCGCGCCCGCGCCGAGCGGATTCGACCTGTCGGTGGCCAACCGAGGCCGGATCATCGCGGTGACCGCGCTCGTGCTGCTGGTCGCGGTCGTGGTGACCACGCTGGTCGGGATGCGGTTGGTGCGCCCGCTGCGGGCGCTGACCGCGGCGGCCGGGCGGATGCGGGACGGCGACGACGCGGCCCGGGTCGCGGTCACCGGGCGGGACGAGATCGCCCGGCTGGGGACCGCGTTCAACGACATGGCCGGGCGGCGCCGGCAGGTCGAGGAGTTGCGGCGGGCGATGGTCGGTGACATCGCGCACGAGATGCGGACGCCGGTGACCAACATCCGGGGTTGGCTCGAGGCGGCCGAGGACGGCGTCGTGCCGCTCGACCGGGAGCTGATGTCGTCGCTGCTCGAGGAGGCCCTGCTGCTCCAGCACGTGATCGACGACCTGCAGGACCTGTCGGCGGCCGACGCGGGCGAGCTACGATTGCACCCGCAGCCGGTCGACCTCGCCGATCTGCTGCCGGCGGTCGCCGACGCCTTCGCCGCGTCGGCCGACCGGGCCGGGGTCACGCTCGCGGTCCACGCGCCTTCCGCGCTGGTCACGGCCGATCCGATCCGCCTGCGGCAGGCGGTCGGCAACCTGGTCACCAACGCTATCCGGCACACTCCGGCCGGGGGATCGGTCACGGTTTCCTCGCGTACGGAACCGGAAGCGCAAGTGATCGACGTGGCCGACACCGGACCGGGGTTGTCGGCCGCGGAGCGGGCGCTGGTCTTCGAGCGCTTCTGGCGGGCCGAGAAGTCGCGCAGCCGGCAGACCGGGGGCAGCGGGCTCGGCCTGTCGATCGTGCGCAAGCTCGTCGAGGCGCACGGCGGCACGGCCTCGGTGGCGAGCGAGCCGGGTGAGGGCGCGACCTTCACACTTCGGCTGCCTCGATAAAACGGGTTCGCCCGGCCTGCGAGAATGGTCGTGAGTTGCCACGTGGAAGGATTGACCGCCCGATGACCAGCAGCGTCGAGTCCGACTGGGTTAGCCGTTTCGCCGATGAGGTGATCGCCGAGGCCGATCGCCGGGCGCCCGGCAAACCCATCGTCTGTGCCTCGGGGCTGAGCCCGTCCGGGCCGATCCACCTCGGCAACCTGCGCGAGGTGATGACCCCCCACCTGGTCGCCGACGAGATCCGGCGACGCGGGCGCGAGTGCGTGCACATCATCTCGTGGGACGACTACGACCGCTATCGCAAGGTCCCGGCCGGCGTCGATGAGGCGTGGGCCGAGCACATCGGCAAGCCACTGACCGCGGTCCCGGCACCGCCCGGCAGCTCCTTCCCCAACTGGGCCGAGCACTACAAGGCCGCGATGATCGATTCGCTGGCCGAGCTCGGAGTGGTCTTCCGGGGCATCAGCCAGACCGAGATGTACACGTCCGGTGCCTACCGCGACCAGATCCTGCTGGCGATGCGCCAGCGCGCCAAGATCGACGAGATTCTGGGGCGCTACCGGACGAAGGCCGCGGCTCCGGCTTCGAAGCCGGAGACCGACCAGGCGGCGGCCGAGGCGGCCGAGGGCTCGGGCGCGGCCAGCGAGGACGACGGCAGCGCGGCGACGGGTTACTACCCCTACAAGCCCTACTGCACGGCCTGCAACAAGGACTTCACGACCGTCACGGCCTATGACGACGAGACGACCGAGATGAGCTTCACCTGCGGCGCCTGCGGCCACTCCGAGACCGTGCTGCTCAAGGACTTCAACCACGGCAAGCTGGTCTGGAAGGTCGACTGGCCGATGCGGTGGGCGTTCGAGGGCGTGGTGTTCGAGCCGTCCGGCGTCGACCACAGCTCGCCCGGGTCGTCCTTTGTGGTCGGGGGCCAGATCGTGCGGGAGGTCTTCGGCGGCGAGCAGCCGATCGGCCCGATGTATGCGTTCGTCGGCATCGTCGGCATGGCCAAGATGAGCTCGTCCAAGGGCGGCGTGCCGACCCCGGCCGACGCCATGCGGATCATGGAGGCGCCGCTGCTGCGCTGGCTGTACGCCCGGCGCCGGCCCAACCAGTCGTTCAAGGTCGCGTTCGACCAGGAGATCCAGCGGCTCTACGACGAGTGGGACTCACTGGCCGCCAAGGCCGCCGCGGGCACCGCGCCGCCGGCCGACGCCATCGCGTACGACCGGGCCCGGCGCACCGCGGAGGTCGAGTTGCCGGTGACCCCCCGCCCGCTGCCTTATCGCATGCTGGCCTCGGTCGCCGACATCACCACCGGCGAGCCCACCCAGATGCTGCGCATCCTGCACGAGATCGACCCGGTCCGGCCGATCGACTCGCTCGACGAGGTGCGGCCGCGGCTCGACAAGGCGACCGCCTGGGCGGCCGAGCAGCTGCCGGCCGACCAGCGCACCCGGGTGCTCGACAAGCCCGACCTGGAGCTGCTCGACTCGCTCGACGCCGATCAGCGCCGCTCGCTCGACCTGCTCGTGGCCGGTCTCGACGAGCACTGGTCGCTCGACGGGCTGACCACGCTGGTCTACGGCGTACCCAAGCAGATGCTGGGCCTGCCGGCCGACGTGAAGCCGACGCCCGAGCTCAAGGTCGTGCAGCGCACGTTCTTCGTGCTGCTCTACCGCCTGCTCGTCGGCAAGGAGACCGGCCCCCGGCTGCCCACGCTGCTGCTGGCGTCGGGAGCCGAGCGAGTCCGGGCGCTGCTCAGCGGCAGCTGATCGGGGGACCGCACGGGGACGGGTTTTTTGGGAGCATCTTCGCCATGATCCGGCTGTATTCGATGTTCTTCCTACTCGACCTCGTCCTCATGGTGGTGGCGCTGATCGACTGCCTTTCCGCCGAGGAGTTCGCGATTCGGGCGCTGCCCCGGGTCGTGTGGGTCTTTCTGATCCTGCTGTTCTCACCGGTCGGTCCGATCGCCTGGTTCGTCGCGGGGCGGCCGGCCCGGCCGGTCCGCCTGTCCAGCGGCGAGGTGTGGCGCCCGGGCAGCGGCTTCCCCGAGTCCCAGCGTCCCCGCCGGGCCGTCCGGGCCCCCGACGACGACCCGGAATTCCTGCGCGGTCTGGCCGCCTCCCGCAAGGAGGACGAGGAGCTGCTCAAGAATTGGGAGGCCGACCTGCGCCGCCGGGAGGACGAGTTGCGCCGGCGCTCGTCCGACCAGCCCGAGGCCTAGCCTAGGGCGCGTGGCCGGTCGAGCCGCGGACGATCAGTTCGGTGGCCAGCTCGACGTGCAAGGCGTCGAGCCGGTGCCGTTCCAGGAGCCGGATCAGCAGGCTGACCGCTATGCGGCCCATCTCCTGCAGCGGCTGGCGCACCGTCGTCAGCTGCGGGCTGGTCGCCTCGGCCAGGTCGATGTCGTCGAAGCCGGCCACCGACAGGTCGTCCGGCACCCGCAGTCCGAGCTCGGCCGCCGCGGCCAGCGCGCCCGAGGCCGCCTTGTCGTTGAAGCAGACCAGCGCGGTCGGCCGGTCGGGCCGGGCGAGCAGCCGCCGGGCCGCTGAGCGCCCGAAGTGGACGGTCGGCTCGCCGGGGAGGGCCAGCGACGGATCGGGGAGCACGCCCGCGTCGGCCAGCGCCGAGTTGTGCCCGGCCCGGCGGGCGTTGCTGGCCAGCCAGTTGTCCGGTCCGGCGATGAGCCCGATCCGCCGGTGGCCCAGTTCGACCAGGTGCCCGGTGAGGCTGCGGGCGCCCGCGAAGTGGGAGGCCGAGACCGCGGCGAGGTCGCGTGGCACCTCCTCGCGCGGGTCGACGATCACGAACGGGAAGCCGGCCGACTGCAGGGCGATCAGGTCGGCCCCGGGCTCGGGCGGCAGCACGATGATCGCTCCGGCGATGCCGGCCCGGGTCGGCAGCGAGTCGAGCACCGGCGCGTGCTGGGCCGCCTCGCCCGCGTTGAGCACGACCGGGCGTCCGTGCAGGTCGAGGGTTTCGGCGATCGACGACACGATCAGTCCGAAGTAGTCGGTGAGCAGGTACGGGCAGCGCAGGTAGATCGCGCCGGTGCCGCGGGCCGGGGCCGAGCGCCGCCGGGGTCCGGTGCCGCCCAGTTCGGCGAGGGCCCGCTGGATCAGTTCGCGGGTTTCCGGTGCGACGTGGGCCTGATCGTTGAGCGCGCGGGAGACCGTCGCGATCGACATGCCGGTGTGGGCGGCGAGATCGCGGACGGTGACGCGGCGACTTGTTACAGGCCCTTGTTTCATGAAATGCAGCGTAGCTGCTCATTGACAGGTTCGACTGCGCCTTGGTTTCCTCGATGTAACAGAAACATCCCCCCAAATGTTTCAGTTGTTACACGACGAGGAGTCCCCATGAGATCTATCCTCGCTTCAGTCGGCGCCGTCGCCCTGGTCGGCGCCGCGCTCGTCGCCGCCGAAACCCCGGCCCAGGCCGCCGGCCCCGCCGTCTCGGTCTGGGAGACCACGGCCGACCACTCCCGCCTGCTCGCCCCGCAGGCCGGAGCCACCTTCAACGCCGGAGGCGGCTCCGGCGGCCAGACCATCACGATCAACCCCAACTCGTCGTATCAGTCGATGGCCGGCTTCGGCGCGTCGTTCACCGACTCGTCGGCCTGGCTGGTCTTCAACTCGTCGCAGCGCAACGCGATCATGACCAAGCTGTTCGACCCCGGCCAGGGCATCGGGCTCAACTTCCTGCGCCAGCCGATCGGCGCCTCCGACTACTCCCGGTCGACCTACAGCTATGACGACACCCCCGGCGACACCTCGTTGGCGCACTTCTCGGTCGCGCACGACAACGCGTACATCCTGCCGATCCTCCAGCAGGCCCGGCAGATCAATCCGGCGACCACGGTCATGGGCACGCCCTGGAGCCCGCCCGCCTGGATGAAGACCAGCAACTCGATGGTCGGCGGCGTACTGACGGCGGCCGACCGGACCGCCTACGCCAACTACTTCGTGAAGTTCCTGCAGGCGTACGCCGCGGCCGGCGTCCCCGTTTCGTTCGTGACCCCGCAGAACGAGCCGGACAACGACCCCGGCAACTACCCGGGCATGAAATGGCCGGCCGGCGACGAGGCCACGTTCATCAACAGCTACCTCGGCCCGGCGATCCAGAACGCGGGCCTGAACACCAAGATCCTCGGGTACGACCACAACTGGGACGACACCGGTTATCCGCAGACCGTGCTGGCCAACGCGGGCAACTACACCGCGGGCACGGCGTGGCACTGCTACGGCGGTGACGTGAGCGGTCAGACCACGGTGCACAACGCGTACCCGAACAAGGACACGTACTTCACCGAGTGCTCGGGCACCAAGTCGGCGAACGACGCCAACACGTTCGGCGACACCCTGATGTGGCAGACCGAGCACCTGATCATCAACACCACCCGGAACTGGGCCAAGTCGGTGCTGACCTGGAACATGGCGCTCGACCAGAACGGCGGCCCGTCGATGAACTGCACCAACTGCACCGGTGTGGTCACGGTCAACGGCTCGAACGTCACCTACAACGCCGAGTACTACGTGCTCGGGCAGGCCAGCAAGTTCATCAAGCCGGGCGCGGTCCGGCTCGACTCGAACTCGTTCGGCTCCGGTGGCCTGGAGGACGTCGCCTTCAAGAACCCGGACGGCAGCCACGTGCTGCTCGTGCAGAACGCCGGCGGAGGCAGCAACACCTTCAACGTCAGCGAGAACGGGCAGTCGTTCACCTACACCCTGCCCGCGCGCTCGGTCGCGACCTTCACCTGGACGCCGGGCACTTCAACCGGCGGCGGCGGAAGTACCGGCATCGACTCCACCAAGTGGTACTCCGTGGCCAACGCCAACAGCGGCAAGTGCGTCGACGCGAGCAACGGCTCGACCGCCAACGGCACCGCGCTGCAGCAGTGGAGCTGCACGGCCGGCAACGCCGGCCAGCAGTGGCAGTTCCAGCCGACCGACAGCGGCTTCTCCAAGGTGGTCTCCCGCAACGCGGCCACCCAGGCCTGGAACGTGACCGGCGGCGCCGGGGCCACCGGCAACGGCGTCAAGCTCCAGCTCTGGGCCTACGGCGGTGGCACCAACGAGCAATGGCAGGCCGTCGCCCACTCGGACGGCACGTACAGCTTCTCGCCCCGCAACAACACCGGTAACTGCCTCGACGTGACCGATATGTCCATTGCCGACGGAGCGCTGCTGCAGCAATGGGCGTGTTCCGGCGGCGCCGCCCAGAGTTTCCGGCTCACCGCACAGAGTTAGGAGTCGCATGTTCCGTTCCGCAACCGTGGCCGGCGCGGGAGTGATCGCCCTGATCGCTCCGGTGCCGGCCTTCGGCCACCCCGCACCCACCCCGACCGCACACGTCTGGATCACCACGCCCGACGGCACCCAGCTGCTCGCCGACAAGGGAACCGTCGCCTTCGATAAAACGACCACGACCGTGCCCACCGTCGTCGTCGACCCCGGGCGCGGCTTCCAGACCATGACCGGCTTCGGCGCGTCGATCACCGACTCGTCGGCCGCGGTTCTCTACGGCCTGGATCCCCAGGCCCGCGACGCGGCGATGACCTCGCTGTTCTCGCCCTCCCGAGGGGACGGGATCGACTTCCTGCGCCAGCCGGTCGGGGCGTCCGACTTCACCGACGAACCGCCCTACACCTACGACGACGTGCCGGCCGGCCAGACCGACTACGGCCTGCGGCACTTCAGCGTCGCCCACGACAGGAGCCAGATCCTGCCGCTGCTGCGCCAGGCCGAGCGGCTCAACCCGCACCTGACCGTCATGGCCACCCCGTGGAGCCCGCCGGCCTGGATGAAGACCGGTGGCTCGACGATCGGCGGACGGCTGATCGACAAGCCAGAGATCTACCGCGCGTACGCCGCCTACCTGGTCAAGTTCGTGCAGGCGTACCGGGCCGAGGGCGTGCACGTCGACTTCCTGTCGGTGCAGAACGAGCCGCAGAACGTGACGCCGTCCATCCCCGGCACCGACATGGGCTCGGTGCAGGAGGCGAAGGTCATCGAGCAGCTCGGCCCGATGCTGCGCGCGGCCGGTCTGCGCACGCAGATCCTCGGCTACGACCACAACTGGACCGAGCATCCGGGCGACGTCGGCAACACGCCGCCCGACGAGACCGCGGACATCAACCACTACCCGCAGAACCTGCTCGCCTCCCCGGCCGCCCGCTGGATCGCCGGCACCGCCTACCACTGCTATTCCGGTGACCCGAGCGCGATGACCGCGCTGCACAAGGCGTTCCCGGCCGAGGACATCTACTTCACCGAATGCTCGGGCAGCGAGTCGAGCGACCACGCCAACACGTTCTCGGACACGCTCAAGTGGCACGCCCGCAACCTGATCATCGGCAACACCCGGAACTGGGCGAAGAGTGTCGTCAACTGGAACATCGCGCTCGACCCGGCCGGCGGCCCGCACACCAACGGCTGCACCGGGTGCACCGGCGTGCTGACCGTCGCCCCGGACGGCACGGTGACCCGCAACGCCGAGTACTACACGCTCGGCCATGTGGCCCGTTTCGTGCGGCCGGGCGCGCGCCGCATCGCCAGCACCTCGTTCGGCACCACCGGCTGGAACGGCCAGGTGATGGACGTGGCGTTCGTCAACCCGGACGGCAGCACGGTGCTGGTCGCGCACAACGAGAACGACAACCCGCAGACGTTCGCGGTCCGCGAGGGCGACCACGCGTTCACCTATACGCTGCCCGGCGGCGCGGTGGCGACCTTCGTCTGGAATGGACGGTTCGCGACGCCGCGGCCGGTCGACCCGGCCGGCTGGACCGCGACCGCCGACCCGGCGCAGCCGACCGGCGACGTGCCGGCGAACGCGGCCGACGACGACGCGAGCACCCGGTTCAGCACCGGGACCGGTCAGCAGCCGGGGCAGTATCTCCAGGTCGACCTCGGCCGGGTGCGCTCGGTCGGCGAGGTCGTCTTCGACACCGGCGTCGCGACCGGTGACTACCCGCGCGGTTACGCGGTGACCGTCTCGACCGACGGCACGCACTGGTCGACCGCGGTCGGCCACGGCGCCGGGACCGGACAGTTCACCACCGCCGACCTGCACGGCCGACGGGTTCGATTCGTCCGGATCACGCTCACCGCGGCGGCGCCGGACAACTGGTGGTCGGTCGCCGACGTACGCGCGTACAGCAACTGACCGCCCGAGGGGGCGGTTCCGGCCGAACGACGCCTGAAAGCAGCTTCCGTGCCTGTTTCAGGGTGAAAGTCCGGTTCGCCGACTAGCGTGAGCCGCGATGACGAAGACAGCACGCCACGGTGCCGCCGGAACGTCGCACGGCACGTTCCGGCGGGACGTGGAGGGCATCGCGGTCGCGCTGATCATGGCGATGGCGGCCGGACTGCTGACCGGCTGCTCCGCCTCGGAAACCCCGGGTCCGCGGCCGGCTGCCCGGCTGTCGCTGACCAAGGTGCTGGCCGCCGTCCGCCGCGCCCCGGCGATCCGCGCGCTGCCGTCCGACCTCAGCCCGTCGCTCACCGCGGCCGGGCAGGACCTCGGCTTCGACAGCGACAGGTGCGAGGCCGGGCCGACAGCGACCCGGATCGACGCGTGCGTCTTCGGCGATCCGGCCAGCTCGACCCGGGTGGTGCTGACGGGTGACTCGCACGCGAGCATGTGGCTGCCCGCGCTGAGTGAGATCGCGCAGCGTCAGCACTGGCAGCTGACCTTCTACGGCAAGCCGGCCTGCCCGGCCCCGGACATCACGTTCTGGAACCAGCGGCTGGGCCGGGCCTTCACCGAGTGCGACCGGTTCCGGTCGTTCGCCGAGGAGCAGATCCGGGCCTCCCGGCCCGATCTGGTGCTGGTCGCGGACTCCAGCTATGCCGCGAAAACCGGGCCGGGTGAGTCGGTCACGGCCACCGAATGGCAGGGCGGGCTGACGCGTACGCTCGCCGGCCTGCGCCGATCGGGCGCGCGAGCGGTCGTCATCGGCGATATCCCGGTGCTCGCCGAAAGTGCCCCCGAATGCCTGGCCGCGCACGCCCGCAACATCGTCACCTGCTTCACCACCCGGGCCGTGGCCACCGCCCGGGTCTTCAACGACGCCGACGAGGCGGCGGCCCGGGCGACCGGCTCGGGATATGTCTCGGTGCTGCCGTGGTTGTGCGGCGCGGTCTGCACCCCCGTCGTGGGCAAGGTGCTGGTCTACCGCGACCGGTTCACCCTCACCGCGGCCTACTCGCGGCTGTTGAACGGGGTGCTGGAAGACGCGCTGGCCCGGGAGTTCCCGCAGGAGAACGCGCCTTAGCCCCGTTTGCGGCGGGCCAGGATGATCGCCCCGGTCACCAGTCCGGACACGGCCGTGGTGACCGCCGCGAACGGCAGCGCCGCGCAGATGCGGGCGGTGATCTCGGCGGTCGTCTGGCGTACGTGCGGTCGCGCGGCCAACGTCGCCAGCGCCGATCTAGGCTCCTCGACCTCCGGCCGGGTCGTCGTTCCGATGCTCATGCCTTCCGCCCCCTCGGATCGCATCCCTCACCGCCTCGACGTCGCGGCGGCCGCTCGCCATCGCCTCGAGTGGCTCCGGCGGCACGGCGCGCTTCACCTGCACGCGCCCGATCAGCGCCGCCACCCCGGCGGCCAGCAGGACCGCGGCGGTGGTGATCAGCGCGGCGGCCCAGGCCGGAAGCGCGAGAGCCAGGAGCGCACCGACGGTGAAGATCAGCGCGGCGACGCCGTAGAGCGCGAGCACGCCGGCCCCGCCGAACAGTCCGGCTCCGGCCCCGGCGCGCTTGGCCTTGGTCGTCAACTCACGTTTGGCCAGGTCAAGCTCGTCGCGGACCAGGGTGCGCACGTCGGCGGTGAGCCGCTCGAGCAGTTCCGTTTGACTCGCCATGCCGGTCGGAATACCCGCCCCGGCGGCGGTCATACCTACTGTCCCACCTGGCTGACCTCGGT
Organism: Actinoplanes sp. NPDC051411; assembly: GCF_040682075.1. NCBI lineage: Bacteria > Bacillati > Actinomycetota > Actinomycetes > Micromonosporales > Micromonosporaceae > Actinoplanes > Actinoplanes sp. NPDC051411. The sequence goes on from NZ_JBFBAD010000028.1 coordinate 32,260, forward strand.
GAACGGCTTATCGTCCCACCAGGTCGCGTGGATGATGAAGCTCTTGCCGGTCTTGTTGAAGTAGACGGCCATGTTGTCGGGTGAATCCTGGACCTTCTGCACGGCGTACCCGTCGGCGGGCGTGGCCGTGACCAGCTCGACCACCGCATCGGAGGTCATCTTGATGACCGCCTGGCCGCCTTCGACCCGGAACGAGCGGACGTAGGTGCGGACTCCGTCGTCGCCGGTGGTGACCGTCCAGCCGTCTTCCGTGGTGGTGGGCGGCGTGGCCGTGGTCGTTGCTTTCCTGGTCGGCGGCGTGGTCGGGTGCGTCGTCTTCCTGGTGTGCGTCGGCGTGGGCGTTTCCGGGGAGTTGGTCACGGCCGGCAGTTGCACCGGGAAGCTCGTCTGCGCGGCCGGCAACTGCTGAAGGCTCGACAACGCGGTGTCCTCGGGCGCGGCCGTGCGCAGCACCGGCGTCAACGCCACCGACGCCAGCACGATGCTCGCCGCCGTCGCGGCCAGCCAGCCGACGACCGGCGTCCACCGGAAAGATCGCACGAGGCCATCGTCTCACCTCCCCCTATGGTGTACGCCATGGCGCTGATCCTGCTGGTCGAGGACGACCGCATCATCACGGCCGCCCTGTCCCGCGCGCTCACCGAGGCCGGGCACGTGGTGCGGCCGGTCGGCCTGGCCGCCGAAGCACTGCGGATCGTCACCGAGGAGCGTCCCGACCTGGTCATTCTCGACCTCGGGCTGCCGGATATCGACGGCACCGACGCGCTGCGGATGATGCGGTCGGTGTCCGACGTGCCGGTGATCGTGGCGACCGCCCGGCGGTCGGAGGCCGACATCATCGCGCTGCTCAGCGCCGGCGCCGACGACTACGTGACCAAGCCCTTCTCGGGCGGACACATCCTGGCCCGCATCAACGCGGTGCTGCGCCGCGCCCGCACCACCCAGGCCGAACTGCCGTCGGTGATCACGGTCGGCGAGCTCACGATCAATCCGCGCCAGCGACGGGCCGAGCTGCGCGGGCAACAGCTCCAGCTGACCCGGCGCGAGTTCGACGTGCTGGCCTACCTGGCTGAGCGCGTCGGCCAGGTGATCAGCCGGCGCGAGCTGATGAACGAGGTCTGGAACCAGGCCCGGATCGGCGAGGAGCAGACGATCGACGTCCATATCAGCTGGCTGCGGCGCAAGCTGGGCGAGACGGCCGCGCAGCCGCGGTTCCTGCATACCGTACGCGGTGTCGGCGTGATGATGGTCGATCCGCGGTGAGGTGGGCGCTCAACCGGCTGGCCCTGGCGATCACGTCGATGGTGGCGCTGGCCTTCTTGGTGCCGCTGGCGGTGGCCACTCGGCAGATCGCCCATGACCGGGCCCTCGGCGACGCCCGGCAGCAGGCGACGTCGCTGGTGACCGTGCTGGGCGTCGACGCCGATCCGGCCCTGCTGACTTCGGCGGTCGCGTCGACGACGGCGGGCAGCACCGGCCGTCTTGCCGTGCATCTGCCGTCCACCGGAACGATCGGGACATCGCACGCCTCTCCATCGGACATTTCGGTCGTCTCGCAGGATCGGCGCTCGGCGGTCGTGCCTGCCCCCGGCGGGGTGGCCTACCTGCAGCCCACCGTGCTGACCGACGGCCGCACCGTCGTCGTCGAGGCCTATGTGCCGGACGCCGAGATGCACCGCGGGGTGTGGACCGCCTGGTTCGTGCTCGGCGGGCTGGCGATCGCGCTGGTCGGCGGCTCGGTGCTGCTCGCCGACCGGCTCGGCAGCGTGCTCGTGCGGGCCACCCGCCAACTGGCCCAGTCGACCCGGCTGCTCGGCGGCGGCGCGCTCACCACCCGCGTCACCCCGCTCGGGCCGCGCGAGCTGCGCGACGCGGCCAACGCCTTCAACACCATGGCCGACGACCTGCGCAGCCTCCTCGACAAGGAACGCGAGCTCGCGGCGGACCTCTCGCACCGATTGCGGACGCCGCTGACCGCGCTCCGCCTCGACGCCGAGGCCATGCCGCCGGGCCCGATCGCGGAACGGATGCGGCAGGCGTGCGACCTGCTCGACGAGGAGCTCGAGGCCATCATCACCGGCGCCCGGCTCGGCACCGAGGCCCGCGGCCAGGAACGCTCCGACCTGGTCGAGGTGCTGGCCGACCGCCTGGCGTTCTGGTCGGTCCTGGCCGAGGACCAGGAGCGGCCGTGGGAGGTCGTCGGCGGGGACGTGCCGGTGATGGTGCCGGTGCCACGGAGCGAGCTGATCGGCGTGGTCGACGCGATGCTCGGCAACGTCTTCTCGCACACCCCCGACGGGACGGCCTTCCGGGTCAGCGTGTCGCCGGACGGGTTGCTGGTCGACGACGCCGGTCCGGGCATCGCCGACCCGGCCTCGGCCGTGCAACGGGGAGTGAGCGGGGCCGGCTCGACCGGCCTCGGGCTCGACATCGTGCGCCGGGCGGCCGAGGCGTCGGGCGGCCGGATGGTCATCTCGCGGAGCCCCCTCGGCGGCGCCCGCGTCGGCATCTTCCTGGACGCTCCGGTCTCCCCGCCACCTCCGCGCCGTAGGCGCTGATTTTTCAGCGATCACCCCTTTTGCGGCGTACGTTACCTGCGTGATCAAGACGCTGTTGACGCTGGTCCTCGCTGTCCTGCCCGCCTGGGACCACCCGGGATACGACGCCGAGGACAGCTACTACAACCCGCACGAGACGGCCGTCAACGCCGGCTCGATCAACCACCTGACCCGCACGTGGTCGGTCCGGCTGCGCCACCAGGACCCGTCCTGCGCCGGCCCGTCGACCCCGCTGCTCGCCGGCGGCCGCGTCTTCGTCACCGACGCGCTCGGCATCTCCGCCTACCAGGCGTCGGACGGTCGCGCCCTCTGGAACTTCACCTGGGAAGTCCCCGACGACACGCTCACCCCGGTGCTGGCCGTCGCCGGCAACGCCCTCATCGCGGCCACCGGCGACTGCCACTCCAACAGCGACCCGAACGGCCTGCTCACCGCGTTGAACGTCACCACCGGCAAGCCGGTCTGGCACGCGGCCACCGACACACCGGTCGCCACCCTGGCCGTCGACAAGGGCGTCGCCGTCGTCTCCGGCTCTTCACCGTCCGACGAGCTGACGACGCTCGCCTTCCGCACCGCCGACGGCAAGCCCCTGTGGAAGAAGCCGCTGTTCTCGTCGTCGGGCGTCTCCGCCAACGGCCGCCTGCTGCTGACCCACGACAACACCACGTCCGCCGCCGACATCACCACCGGCGCCGTCCGCTGGACCCGGCCCACGGCGTGGACCGCCCAGGCCGCGACCCCGGCGAGCGACCACTTCGTAGTCACGTCCGGCACGACCCTCGCCCTGCTGAACGCCGCCGACGGCACGGTCACCTGGTCGGCCCCCGGCAAGGCCGGCACCCTGCTCGCCACCGACGGCCGCCGCATCTACCGGGCCGACGACCACCTGGTCGAGGCCCTGGACGCCGGCAACGGCCACCCGCAGTGGTCCCGCACCCTGCCGGTCGAGGCCACCCAGCCACTCCGGGCCGGCGGCCTTCTCTACACGGGCGGCCCCATCCTCACCGCGGCGACCGGAACCGTGGCCAGCCCGGCCACCGCCTACCCCGGTCACCAACTCCCGGCCGGCGGCCACCTCTACACCGTCACCGACACCGCCCTGTCGGCGTTCGCCCCCTGAGATAGCGTGAACCGGCATGTCCGGACGCGCCGATGAGGGGAACAAGTGGAACTGCTGCACTCGGGAAAGGTCCGTGAGGTCTACGCCGACGGCGACGACATCCTCCTGGTCGCGTCCGATCGGATGTCGATCTATGACGTGGTGCTGCCGACGCCGATCCCCGACAAGGGCAAGATCCTCACCCAGCTCTCCCTCTGGTGGTTCGACCAGCTCAGCAGCGTCGTCCCCAACCACATCATCTCGGCCACCGACGTGCCCGCCGAGTGGGCCGGCCGCGCGGTCCGGTGCCGCCGGCTCGAGATGGTCATGGTCGAGTGCATCGCCCGCGGCTACCTGGCCGGTTCCGGCCTCAAGGAGTACGAGCGGGACGGCGCGGTCTCCGGCGTCGCGCTGCCGCCCGGGCTGATCGAGGGGTCCGACCTGCCGGAGCCGATTTTCACGCCGACCACCAAGGTCGCGCCGGGCGAGGGCCATGACGAGTTCATGACGTTCGCCGAGGTGCGGGCGGCCGTGGGCGACGAGCAGGCCGAGGAGCTGCGGCGCATCACGCTCGAGGTCTACCGGCGCGGGTCGGAGATCGCCAAGGCGAAGGGCATCATCATCGCCGACACCAAGATTGAGCTGGGGATGGCGGCGGACGGCAGCCTGCTGCTGGCCGACGAGCTGCTGACGCCCGATTCGTCGCGGTTCTGGTCGGCCGACGAGTGGAAGCCGGGCGGCACCCAGCGCTACCTCGACAAGCAGTTCCTGCGTGACTGGGCGACCCACGAGACCGACTGGAACCGCACCGCTCCCGGTCCCGAGGTGCCGGAGCAGGTCGTCGAGGCCACCCGCAACCGCTACATCGAGGTCTACGAGCGGCTCACCGGCGACAGGTGGTCCTAGAGCGGCGCTCCGGGGTGCCGGTGCGGGGAGGCTCCCCAGACGGGCTGGCCGCTGCGGCCATCCCGCTTGGCGACCAGAAATGCGCCGTAGCCGCCGGCGACGACGGCCATCAGCAGGCCGGTCCAGCCGCCGAACGCGATGCACACCGGGGCCAGCGTCCACAGCAGAACAGCCACCGCGATGCGCAGCTTCGTCCGTGGCCGGCCGATCCGTTCGATCTTGCGTAAGAAGTTCGGATCCTCGTCGCGCAGTTGGCTGACCATGCCGTCGAAGACGAACTTCTCGTTGGGGTCGAGCACCGGGACCACCTCCACGGCCGGAACAGCAACGGCAAAGCCCTACCCGCGCCGCGGGCGTCAAAACGCCCGCGTGCGCGATCTGCCGATCCGGGCCGGCGCCGTCGGGGTTCCGCTTTTCCGGCGTACGCCGCCGGCATGGTCAACTCGACCCGGGAAAGTGACCGTGAAGGAAACCCGACGACCACAAAATCCGGCAAGCTGCCCACATGGGCAAGGAACGCGGACGGGCCAGGGATCCCGAACAACGCCTGCACCACTGGGAGCACCTGACCTCCTACCCGCTGACCCTCCTCTCGATCTTCTTCATCGCGGTCTACGCCTGGCCGATTCTCGAACCGGGCATGGACGATCACTGGCGGAGTGTCTGCGAGCTCGGTGACCTGCTCATCTGGGGCGTCTTCTGCGTCGAGTACGTGGCCCGGCTCCTGCTGTCCGTCGACAAGGTCCGCTTCGTGCGTACCCATTGGTTTGATCTTTCGGTCCTGATCCTGCCGGTCCTGAGACCGCTGCGCGCGCTGCGCCTCCTGAACGCCCTCCGCGTGCTGAATCGGCACGCGGTGTCGTGGACGCGCGGCCGCCTGGCCCTCTACGTGATCGCCACGACCGGGCTGATCGTGCTGATGGCCGGTCTGGCCGTGCTGGAGGCGGAGCGCGGCCACCCGCGGAGCAACATCGAGAGCTACCCGCAGGCACTGTGGTGGGCGGTCTGCACGATCACCACGGTCGGCTACGGCGACCTCTATCCGGAGACCTTCGAGGGCCGCATGGTCGCGCTGGCGCTGATGGTCGGCGGCCTGGGTCTGATCGGTTTCACCACCGGCTCGCTGGCCAGCTGGATCGTCGACCAGCTCTCCGACTCCGAGCGTCCGAGCGGAACCGCGACCCGGGCCGACATCGCGCTGCTGCTGCACGAGGTGCGCAAGCTCCGCGCCGAGGTGGCCGAGCTGAAGGGGCAGTCGTCAGAACCCGCCGAGCTTGAACGCCACGAACCCGATCAGCGCCAGCGGCACTGACCCGATCAGGCCGCCGGCGCGCTGCCGCCCGGTGCGTCCGAGCACGAGGATCACGGCCAGGCCGAGCACGACCTCGATGACCGCGGTCTGGATCTGGTCGCGCCGGTAGGCGGCGTCCCCGCCGCGCAGCGCCGCGACCAGCGCCTCGGCGAAGAGCACCGCGCCCGGCAGGGCCACCCCGGCCAGTTGCTGCCACCCCGACGACCACACCAGCGTGGCCCCGAACCCGAACACCAGGCCGGCCAGCACCCCGAACGCCATCCACACCAGCCCGGTCCGGTTCCACAGCGCCGAGATGTCGTCGTGCAGGACGAGCGTCGCGCCCAGGTAGTAGACGGGCACGGCGATCACGAGCAGCGCGGCGCCCGCGGAGGCGGCACGCCACCAGGGCGTACGCACCCACAGCCCGAGCCCGTACGCCGCGAGCGCCCAGATCGCGCTCGAGTTGGCCAGGTTGGCCCACGGATAGGGCAGGACCCGCTGGAGCAGCAGGTCGAGGGCACCCAGCACGACCCCGCCCACGACGGTCGCGACCACTACTCCCGATCGATGATCACCACGCACCCGACGAAGTGTGCCAAGTCGCCGCCCGGCGCACGATCGATACGCCGTCGAGCGGCGTCGGTCCGTTGAGCACGACACCGGCGAGACCGGCCGCCCGGGGCCACTCGTCCGAGTGATTCTGAAGTGAACAGGAACGCGGGCGGGACGAGTCTTCGCAGCTCAGCGGCCCAGATCGAGCTATCTTTCGCATTTTCCCCGGACCGGGACTTATCACCAAACGCGAAATCCGGCGCACAAATCGCCTCCGGCCGCCCAGTTGCCGATCGAAAGCCACCGAACGCCGTCACCCGTTCGGCGGACACCCGGCTACCTCGTTCGGGTGGCTCCGGGGTCGCCCGTTCGGGACCATCGCCGGCCGCGTCGTGACCGAGCGTCCCGGAGGGTGGCACACAAAAGCGGCCTCAGCCCCGGGAAGCCGGGCTGAGACCGCGGAAGAAAGGCTACGGCCGGAGCTGGGAGGTCGTCTCCGAGCGGGGGAGGTCGGCGGCTTGCCGGCACCGCTCGCAGCCCAGCTGGTCACCGCAGCCGGGACACCACTCGTTGGTTCGCCGCAAATACCACCCCAGGGCGACCCCGGCGAGCAGGCTGAGCAGGCCGACGAAAGCGGCGACCGCCACCGCGCCGGTCATGCGGCCGAATCCCGCAGCGGCAGACCGTTGCGGGTGGCGGGACGACCGAACTGGGTGCGCTCACGACGGTCGAGGGCCGGGTCTTCGATCGACCGGGCGGTCACGTAGGGCGCGGTGAAGGTGTCGACGCCGGTGCCGCGGTGGGCGCCCGGCCGGTAGGTCACCGTGACGGCGCGCGGGGAAGCGGCCTCGATGATGCCGGCCCGCCAGCCGTCGCGGTAAACCCAGACCGGGTCGGCCGGGTGGTAGCTGTCGGCCGGAGCGACGTCGGCCGGATCGCGCTGGGGCGGGGCGAGGGTCGGAGTGAACGTCGGTGCCATGGACATCGCGGGGGGCCTCCCAGGTCTCGGGGACTCGGTCGTCAGGTCGGCGGCGGTCGCCACCCGGCTGGACGCGTCGGCCGAGAAGCCGAACTTTTCGACACGCTGCGTCAGCAGGCGGTACGTGTCTGTCAGCTATCATGCTCGCGAACAAGTGCAATCGCAAGGCCAGATGCACGTGCATCCGGTACGGGCGAATGCCGTGGGCGTTAAGCTTGAGTAGTTCCGTCATGAACGATCTCCCCCCTAAGATGCTTGAGGACTGCGGCCGGCAGCCCCACTGACAGCGGCGACAAGGAGCAAGGTGAGCGCGGGTTCGCAGGAGGAGGCGCCGGGCAGCGGCCCCACCGTGCTGCGCATCCTGCTCGGCGCGCAGCTGCGCCGGCTGCGGGAGGCCAAGGGCATCACCCGTGAGGACGCCGGGTGGGAGATCCGCGCTTCCGGTTCCAAGATCAGCCGCATGGAGCTCGGCCGGGTCAGCTTCAAGGAGCGCGACGTCGCCGACCTTCTGACTCTCTACGGCGTGGCCAACTCGGAGGAGCGCGAGGCGCTGCTCGGTCTCGCCCGCCAGGCCAACAACCCCGGCTGGTGGCAGCAGTTCAGCGACATCCTGCCGGGCTGGTTCCAGTCCTATCTGGGCCTCGAGGCCGCGGCCACGCTGATCCGCACCTACGAGATCCAGTTCGTGCCGGGCCTGCTCCAGACGCCCGACTACGCCCGCGCCGTGATCATGCTGGGCCACGCCGGCGTCACGGCCGACGAGATGGACCGCCGGGTCGAGCTGCGCCGCCAGCGGCAGCAGGTCCTCGAGCGCACCGACTCGCCGCAGCTGTGGGCGGTCATCGACGAGGCGGTTCTCCGGCGCCCGATCGGCGGCGTCGACGTGATGAAGGCGCAGATCGAGTTCCTGATCGAGGCGGCCAAACGGCCGAATGTGCGGCTGCAGATCATCCCGTTCAACGCGGGCGGTCACGCCGCGGCCGGCGGACCGTTCGCGATCCTGCGCTTCCCGGAGCCCGAGCTGCCCGACGTGGTCTACGTCGAGCAGCTGACGAGCGCGATCTATCTGGACAAGCGCGAAGACGTGGATCAGTACGCGATGGCCATGGAGCGGGTCTGCATCGATGCGGAGGCGCCCAACAACACGCCGGAGATCCTCGGCAAGCTGCTGCACGAGGTGGGCCGGCCGGCTTAGGGCCTCAGTGCCGTTCCGGCCGAAAAGTCTACGAAGGCGTACGAGCCGGGCGGCTCGTACGCCTTCTTGGTTTTAGCGCGCCGGTCAGGCGAGCAGGTTGTCGAAGTCGCCGTCGCGCACACCGCCGAGGAAGGCCTCGATCTCGGCCGGCGTGTAGATCAGCGCCGGGCCCTCGGGGTCCCGAGAGTTGCGCACGGCGACCGAGCCGTCGGGCAGCATTGCGCACTCGACGCAGTTGCCGCTGGGGTTGCTGCGGCGGCTCTTCTGCCAGGTGACACCCACCAACTGGCCGGCGGGGATGCCGTTAACCGCGTGCGTCATTTGAAGCTCCCTATGTCTTCTCCGGTCGGGGATCGCCCGGAGTCGGGTAGTCCCGCGAATACCCTCCGCCACAACGTGCAAATGCACGTGCATTTGGCCTTGCGAACTCACGGGATTGTGAGCATGATAACGCACATGCGGTACCCAATGGGGGTCACTGAGGGTGACATCTTTGGGTGACGGTCTGGTCGCGGAAAGGCGTTCGCGACCTCGGCGTAAGGCTCCTTGGCGGGGGCGCCCGAGCGAGAGGTGACGAGCGTGTCTATACCCAATATCGGGCCAGAGCATGCTGATTCGGGTGACCCCGACGCGGTGGACGTGCCGCGCCGGGGAAACCCGGCCCCAGTCCTGCGTGACGAGCCTTTGACCGACGACGTGATGGCGGCTTCGGCCCGTGCCACCACTGTTACGCACCGATTTGGCGGTGTCAGGTATGCCCTGGCTCGCCCCGACGTGAGGACCGCCGACCATCGACCGCCGGCTGAGGAGGGTGATTCCGACGCGCGCTACTGACCTCGTCCGCTGCATGCGGGGCCGCCGCGCCGGTGATATGCCCGTTCGCGCCCTGTCCGCACCTATCATCCGTGATGGGCGTCTCAGGCTGGGTGAGCGCTGGCTCGAGCACGAGTTCGCCGAGGCCGACTACCGGGACGGCAACGGACCACTTCGGTTACGCCTCGTGCACGTCGAGTGGTCGCGTCAAGTCGCCCAGGAGGGTGACATGTGGCTCGCGGCCGAAGGCGTCGTCGTTGATTCGTCCGGTCGCGAGGGCGACCGGCGCCAGATCCTGATCCGGGCGGAACGCCTTCCGGCGCCGCCCCCGGCCCGCAAGCGCACGCGGCTAGCGGGTCTGAGCAACACCCCTTGAGACCCCGGTCGGGCGGTCCGGTTCCCCCGTGCCAGGCCGCCCGGCCGGCCACCAACTCAGGTGGCCGGCCATTCCAGCCCGCTGACGGCCGCCGTTGGGACGCAAGACCGGGGTCAGGTCAGGGCTTGCGGGCCACTCCGGCCCAGTAATAGGCCGCCTCAGGGGACGCCACGGGCTCGTCGGGGCGCCAGCCGGAGACCGGCACGATGCCCGGCGGCAGCAGTTCCCAGTCGCCGAAGAGTCGGGCCACCGCCGCGTGGTCGCGGGCGACCAGCGTCATCCCGGCCCCGGTCGCCGCGGCCACCGCCTCCTCGACCTCGACCGGGTTGAAGTCGGCCGTCGGGTGGGTGATGGCCAGGCAGCTGCCGGATGGCATCGCGTCGCGCAGCGCGGCCACCTTGCCCCACGGGTCGTCCTCGTCGGCCAGCAGCATGAGGATCGCGATCAGGGTCAGGCCGACCGGCTTGTCGAAGTCGAGGGTGTCGCGCAGCGTCTTGTCGCCCAGGATCGACTCGGGGTCGCGGATGTCGGCCGAGATGTATTCCGACCGGCCCTCGGGCTTGCTGATCATCAGGGCGCGCGCGTGAACCAGCACGATCGGGTCGTTGTCCACATAGACCACCCGGGTCTCGGGCTCGATCGCCTGGGCGATCTCGTGCAGGTTGGGCCGGGTCGGGATGCCGGTGCCGATGTCGAGGAACTGGCGGATGCCCTCCTGGGCGACCAGATCGCGGGCCGCCCGGTGGACGAATTTGCGGTTTTCGCCGGCCATGTAACGCATGCCGGGAATCGCCGTGATCATGGCTTCGCCGACCGCGCGGTCGACGGCGAAGTTGTCCTTGCCGCCCAGCCAATAGTCGTAGATGCGGGCGGAGTGGGGCACATTGATGTTGACCCCGGGCGGCGCAACCTCGTCGTTACCGTGCTGCACGGGCGGCCTCCCCACGAAGTCCATCAGTGCGGTAAAGAGTAACGGAATGTTCAAGCCGCCGAGGCGTCGCGATAGGACCGGGCCCGGCCGTCATAGGGAACGCCCGAGACGACGCGGTCCCGTCCTCGGTGCTTAGCGGCATACAAGTTTCTGTCCGCTGTGGACAGCAGCCCGGCCTGGGTGTGGGTTTCGGCCTCCGCGATGCCGGCCACGCCAATGCTCACCGTGACCGGTAGACCCCGTGCGATCTCCTGCCAGTCGTAGCCGCCGATCACCCGGCGGATGCCGTCCAGCTGGGCGACCGCGCGGGCGACCGGGGTGCCCGGCAGCACCATCAGGAACTCCTCGCCGCCCAGCCGGGCGACGAACCCGTCCGGCGAGACCGCGGCCAGTTCGGTCTCCATCAGCTTGGCCACCATGATCAGCACCTGGTCGCCGACGTCGTGCGAGAGCCGGTCGTTGATCTGCTTGAAGTGGTCGAGGTCGACGATCGCCACGGTCAGCGCCGGGTCGGCGTCGAGCAGGATCGAAAGCTCCTCGTCGACGTACCGCCGGTTGCGCAGGCCGGTCAGCGGGTCGCGGCGGGCCTGCTCACGGAACCGTTCGGCCTCCTGCCGGGCCTCGGTGGTCTCGAACATCGCCTGCCGGGTGCGGGCCTGTGCCTCACGCTGCTGGGAGTGCAGCTTGTTGAAGGCGGTGAAGAACTTCTTGTGCACGGCGAACGCGTCCGCGAACTCGCCCCGGGCCGCGTGCAGCTCGGCCTGCTCCTGCTCGATGCGTACGAGGCTGTCGGCCAGCTCCCGTTCGGTGCTCAGCGTTCGGCATTCGTCGAGGCTGTGCTGGGCGCGGTCGTACGCCCCGAGACCCCGCTGGGCGCGGGCCAGGTTGAGGTAGAACACCGGCAGCGAGTCGGCGTTGTCGTTGAACTCGCCGAGCCGGTAGCGCTCGATCGCCAGTTCGAGGGTGCGTTCGGCCTCGGCGAACCGCCCGTTGCCGATCTCGATCGCGCCGATGGTGTCCAGCTTGGACGGGTCGATGCGCCGGCCGGCCACCGCGGACTCGTGGCGCATCCGGTCGATGATGCGTTGCGCGCCGAGAGCGTTGCCGCTGCCCAGCTCGTTGTAGGCGTAGTTGTTGAGCACGGCCAGGGCCAACTCGAGGTTGCCGTGCGCCCAGGCCAGATCCTCGGCCTGCTGGTAGCGGCTGCGGGCAGCGTCGTACGACCCGGCCAGCGCGAGCGCGTCGGCCAGCTTGACCCGGTGCCAGATCTGCATGTGCTCGGTGGCGCTGTCGTCCAGCAGCTCGACGGCCTGCACCGAGTGCTCGAGGCACTGGGCGGCGTCGCCGAGGTAGCGGTGGATGGTCGCCCAGACGAGGTGGGTGCGGGCGCGCAGCTGCCGGGCGTCGTGTTCGACCGCCCACTGGTGGACCTTCCAGATGCGCCGGGCCGCCGCGGCCACGTCGCCCGCCCTCAGGCGCATGTTGGCCTGGCAGAGGCGGGCCCGGGCGGCCAGCAGCTCGTCGCCGATCGCGAGGGCCTTCTGTTCCAGCTCGCGGGAGCGCCGGAAGTCGTTCTCGGGGTCCCAGCTGATGTTGTCCTCGAGTTCGAGGAGGGCAGCGGAAAGCGCGCTGGCGTCGATCACGGACCGGTCCACAGATTCACCCCTCCCCTCACACCGCGAAGGATCGACATCGCCGGGCCGCGGATGAGAAAAACCGCGGAAGATCAGCTCTCCGTTTCCGAAGGTTAGCTCTGGGTCAACACTGATCCCATGCGGTGCGCGGTGATCCTTCTCGCTTGTCACGATCTGCTTACCAACACGGTGCGCTCCGTGGTAATGGGAGGGTCGGACCCGGCGTGCGCTATCAGGATCCCGACGGTGCCAGATTCGTCACAGGTCTAGCGCTTCCCGCTGCGCAAGTTTCTGGCCGCGGAAGGTCATCCCCGCGTCGGTAGGCTCAGGTCATGAGCACGACGGCTGAGCCGGGACTCCGCGAACGCAAGAAGGCCGCGACCCGGCAGGCACTGCACGAGGCGGCGGTGCGCCTGGCGATCGAGCACGGCGCCGAACGGGTGACGGTCGAGGCCATCGCCGACGACGCCGGCGTCTCCCGGCGCACGTTCTCCAACTACTTCGGGAGCAAAGAGGAAGCGCTGATGCACGGCGACTTCCTGCGCATCCAGAGCCTGATCGAGATGGTGCGCGAGCGCCCGGCCGGCGAATCGGCCTGGACCGCGCTGACCGCCGCCGCCGAGCGCTTCGTCGGCGAACTGGGCGATCTCGACCCCCAATGGGTGGCCCAGACCCGGCTGGTGCGGACCCATCCGTCGCTCATCGCGGCCCAGGTGCAGACGTTCGCCGCCCTCGAGCGCGAGCTCTCGGCCGAGGTCGCGTCCCGGTCCAAAGGTCAAGACCCTGATTCCGTACGCGTGCGGATGACGTCGGCCGCCTTTCTCGTGGCCTTACGCGTCTCGGTGCACCTCTGGCAGGAGGGGCCGCCGGGGCGCGGCCTGTGGGACGTCGTACGGGAAGCGCTCGCCGAGGCGGGCCGAGGGTTCGCTTAGACGCTGGATATTGCGATGCCCCGGGTGGGGGCCCGGGGCATCGCTCTTTCTCTGGGGATGTATTTCAGTGTGGTTCCTGTGGGGGATCGACCCCGCCAGGCCGACCCCCCTTTCGCGGACTCTCAGCCCTTGAAGCCCGCGAAGATCTTGGAGAACTCGAACGGCGACTGGCTCACGTTGGTGCACTGGAACAGCGCGCCGCTGCAGGCGTTCTTGTCGCGGTTGAGCTCCCAGAACGACATGAAGCCGAGGTGGTTGCTGTTGGCGAAGGCGACCAGGTCCTTGGCGTCGCTCTGGGTGAACTTGCCGCCGTCGTCGTTCTGGCCGAGCATCGGGGTCACGCCGACCATCTTGAAGGCGGCCGCGTCGCTGTTGCCGTAGACCGACTTGATCTGGTCCTTGGTCGACTTGACCGCCTGGATCGCGAGGTCGCCGTAGTCCTGGCCGGAGCGGCCGTAGTCCATCGCCATGATGTTGACCAGGTCGAGGTCGACGCCGGCGCTCTTGGCCGACTTGACGACGTTGAGGCCGTCCGCGGTGAGGCCCTCCGGCAGCACCGGCAGGGTCAGCGAGACCTTGAGGCCCGGGTTGGCCTTCTGCAGCGCGGCGATCGCGGTCGAGCGGCGGGCGATCGTGGCCGGGTCGGCCACGGCCGCGCCCTCGATGTCGAAGTCGACGTACTTCAGGTTGTAGGCGCTGACGACCGCCTGATATTCGGCCTGCAGGGCGCTGGTCGAGGTGCAGGCCTGGGCCAGCTCGATGCCGGTCGCGCCGCCGAACGACACCTTCACGTCACCGCCGGCCGCGCGGACCGCCGAGATCTGGTCGGCGAACTGCTTGGACCGCGGGTCGAAGGCGTTGAACCAGCTGGCCTTGCAGCCGACGCTGGTGACGAAGGCGAGGCTGAACGACTTGAGGTTGCCGCTGCTGCCGAGCTGGGCCAGCGTGGTCGAGCCGTTGGAGAGCAGCCCCATGTCGACGTACGGGGCGACCAGCGTGCTTCCGCCGCCTCCGCCGCCCGGCGCCGACGTGGTCGGAGGCGCGGTGGCCGGCTTGGTCGGCGGGGTCGTCGGCTTCGTGGTCGGTGCGGTGGTCGGGGGCTTCGTCGGCGTCTTGGTCGGGGCCGTCGTCGGCGCGGTCGTCACGGTGCCGCCACCTCCGGCGCACGAGGCGCCGTTGATCGTGCAGCTCGTCGGGGCACCGCTGCCGGCCACGATGAAGCCGAACGTTGCGGTCGCGCCGGGCGCGACCGTCGGGGCGTAGCCCGGGTTCCTGGCCGTCTCGGTCGAACCCGCGGTGGTGATCGTCGCGTCCCAGAAGCTGCCCAGCTTGGCGCTCGACGGGAGACCGAAGGCGAGCGTCCAGCCGTTCACCGTCGCGCCGGTGTTGTTGGTGATCGTGTATTTGGCCTGGTAGCCCGATCCCCAGTCGCTGTCGGTGCTGAAGACGGCGCGGAGACCGCTCGCGGCCTTGGTACCCGGGGACGTGGCCGCGAACGCCGCGACTGTCCCGCCGCCGACCGCGACTACTGCCGCGGAGGCGTAGATGGCCAGACGCAGACGGCTGCGTTGCATGGATGACTCCGATCGCAGGGGGTGACGACGGGAGCCAATCCTGGTCCGGAATTGCCTTACAGGACCTTGTACAGACCTTAAACATCCTTAAATGACCCGAGGTAGCAGTCGCGTTACCGCCCGGTAGCAACGCCCTCGAGGAAGAGCGTGAGGTGACGGAGCCAGGCCCCGGCATCGGACGAGCGGCCGGCCACGCCGGCGTTCGCCATCATCAGCATCCGGATGTCGAGCCGGGTGAAGTCGGCTCGCAGCGACCCGGCCCGCTGAGCCCGGTCGATCACCTCGACGGCGCCGCGCTGGGCGGTCGCGCGCAGCCGGGCCAGTCGCTCGTCGTCGTCGAAGCTGGCGTTGACCAGCAGGTCGGAGAGGCCGCGGTCGGTCGCCTGCATCTCGCAGACGCGGGTCACGTAGATGACGAAGCCGTTCCACGGGTCGGGGTCGGCGAGCGACCGGTCGGCCAGCTCGACCCATTCGTTCATCTGCCCGGCGAAGACCTCGGCGATCAGGTCGCGGCGGCTGGGGAAGCGGCGGTAGAGCGTAGCGTTGCCGACGCCGGCCCGTCGGGCGATCTCGTCGAGCGAGGCGTCGAGCCCCTGCTCACCGAAGATCTCGCGGGCCGCGTGGAGGAGGGCGGCACGGTTGCGCTCCGCATCCGCGCGCAATCGGGTGGCCATGGACAAAGAGTACGACGTTTGCGGGGACGTATCCCCGGTTGGTGTACGGTCGCGGCGGTCAGTAAGACGTTTTTGCGCAGGAGGCACGCGTGTCGACAACGATGACGGCCCTGGACATTCCCACCGCGGACGGGGCGGCGGACGCCTACCTGGTTCGTCCCGAAGGTGACGGACAGTATCCGGGCGTGCTGCTCTTCATGGACGCCTTCGGGCTCCGCCCGCGGATCGCCGAAATGGCGGCGCGGATCGCCGAGCGTGGTTATGCCGTGCTCGCCCCCAACATCCTCTACCGCGGTGGCCGCTCGCCGCTGGTCGACCCGGCCGATCTGGAAGACCCGGAGAAGCGTGGCGCCACCTTCGGCCGGCTGATGCCGATGATGCAGCAGCTCACCTCGGAGCGCCTGAGGGCGGACACCGCCAGTTACCTTGACTTCTTCGCCGCGCAGGACGGCGTGGCGGCCGGCCCGGTCGTGATCGTCGGCTACTGCATGGGCGGCCGGAACGCGTTGATCGCGATGGAGGCCTTCCCGGACCGGATCAAGGCCCTGGGCAGCTTCCACGCCGGTCGCGTCGTCACCGAGGACGCCGACAGCCCGCACCTCGGGGTCGCGTCGATCACCGGCGAGGTCTATTTCGGACACGCCGACAATGACGGCTCGATGACGCCCGACCAGATCAAGGCGCTCGAGAGCGCCCTGGACGAGGCCGGTGTCACCTACACCTCCGAGCTCTACGCGGGCTCGCCGCACGGCTACACGATGACCGACACGGCGATGTATCACCAGCCCGGCGAGGAGCGGCACTGGGCGGCCCTGTTCGCCCTGCTCGAGCGCACCCGCTGACTTCTACGTGAGGGGCCCGGAGCCCGGGCTCCTCACGTAATGCAGAACTCGTTGCCCTCGATGTCGGCCATCGTGTACCACGAGTGGGGACCCTGGTGCGCCTCCCAGAGGAAGGTCGCACCCCGCGCCAGCAGCTTGTCGCGCACGGCGTCCCGATCGGCCTCGCCGACCCAGACATCGAGGTGCAGCCGGTCCTTCACCGTCTTGGGCTCGGGCACGAGCTGGAAGAGGACCCGGCGCTTGGCGCCGCTGGGCAGCGGGTCGGGATGGTTGATCGCCGCCCCGGTGCGCCAGACCAGCGCACCCCGGTGGGTCATGGTCTCGGCCTCGGTCGCGTGGCCCTGACTGACCATCTGGCGGATGAAGTCGGCGTTCTGCGGCTCGACCCGCCAGTCGAGGGTCTCGGCCCACCAGTCGGCCATCGCGTGCGGGTCGGCGCAGTCGACCACGATCTGAAAGTCGTATGGCATGACCGCACCCTAGCGGCGGGGTACGACAGGCTTACTGCTCGTACAGGCCCGGGAAGAAGCGGTCGGTCGCGGTCACGTCATAGACCTGGCGTACCTCGGTGATCCGCCCGTCGGCGACCGCGAGAAACTCGATCATTCGAGCGGTGCCGAAAGGCGCCACGAGGTCGTAGACGAGCGCCGCGCCGTCGTCGGCCGGCGTCCGGGCGACGACCGAGACCGAGTCGGCGAAGACCGCGATCTTGTGCAAGATCCGCACCAGTTCCTCGTCGTCGACCGCCGCGTCGAGATTCCACTCCACCTCGACGTCGGGTGCGAGCAGCTTGCGCACGGCGAGCCGGTCGTCGTTGACCCACGACCTGGTCCAGAAACCGGCGACGTCCATCAAGATCTCCTTCGGTGTAGATGATCTAGCGGGACACGCCGGCCGTCGGCCGGGCGGGCATCGGTTCCGGGAACTGGCCATGCCCGAGAAGGGCGGCGGTGGCCTGCGCGGCCCGCTTCGCGGCCAGGCCGTCGCCGTACGGGTTACCGCTCGCGGTCATCGAATCGCGCCGCACCCGGCTGTCCAGCAACGACGCGATGTCGTTGAGGATCGTCTCCGGTTCCGCGCCGACCAGGCGGGCGCAGCCGGCGTGGAGCGGCTCCATGCGGTCGGTCGTCTCGTGCAGGAGCAGCGCCGGAACGCCGGAGGCGAGCGCGTCCTCCTGCAGCTCCCCGTCGTCGGTCAGCACCAGGTAGGCCTCGGCGAGCAGGCGGGCGCGGTCGGCGTACGGGAGAGGGCCGGCGCCGATGACCCGGCGCGAGCGGCCGGACGGTTCGGCGCCGAGCATGACCACGTCGAGGTCGGGGTACCGGGCGGTCAGGCGGCGTACGGTCGCGCGGACCAGCTCGAGGAGGACGCCGTCGGTGTGCCCGATCCCGACCACCAGCAGGCGGTTCCGGGGCGCGGCGCCGGTGTCGCGCAGGGCGGCCAGGTCCGGGTCGGCGTAGGGCGGCCGGCGGTCGCGGAGCGCCAGCGCCGCGTCGACCGCGGTGTTGCCGGTCAGCAGCACGTCGCCGCCGGGCACCCGCTCGTCGAGCAGGTTCATCGCGGCGAGCGGGGCGGCCGCCAGGTGCAGGGTGCTGACCTGGGTGAGCAGCCGCCGATTGGGCTCGGTCGGGCCGGCCGCGCCGAGGTCGCCCGAGCGCCGTCCCGCGTCCAGGTGGACCACCGGGATCCGTCGCCAGTACGCGGCGACCGCGGCGGGCAGGCTCGCCCCGGTGTCGCCCTGCACGACGATCGCGGCCGGCGTGCGGGTCGACCAGAGCTGGTCGAGCCGGCAGATCGTCTCGGCGTCGTCGGCCCCGGCCGGCACGGCCAGCCCGGCGGTCAGCTCGAAGACCGCCAGGGTCTGGGCGAAGCTCAAGGGTTCCGGGCCGGCGGCGAGCAGGATCGGCTCGATCCGGGCCAGCTCGCGCATGGCCGTCGCGACCGGCGCGAGGCGGGCGGCCTCGGCGCTGGTGCCACCGACGAGGTGGACTTCGGGCAGTGGCATGTTCAGACTCCGGCTCGGGGGTTGCGCGGCGGGTCGAACGTTATGCAGTTACTCAGCGTGATTCAAGGCTTCGCCACACACGGTCACGGACTGTGGCCGAAAGGCCGAACCCAGACGACCCAGGGCCGCTATTACCACGTAAACCGGGCGGATTCGCTCGCTCTCGGATTGCTTAGTTGTCAACGCGGAGAGTAATTGACCGGCAAGAGTGAATCTCATTTGTCGGCTTATCGGCCGATGGCTCGGGTGGCGTTCCCGGGCCTAACGTCCGATTCGCGGGTCCTGCGAGGAACTGCGTATTTGTGAACGTGAAAGGTGAATGGATGGGCCTGAGGAGATTGTCAGGGGTGGGACGGACGGGCGTTGACGGACTGTTGTGGTCGCGGTGAAGGCGGGCTCGGCCGGGCGGCGCTGGTCGCTACTGGCTGTCGTCTCCGGCGGGGTACTGCTGGCGCTCGGATTCACCAGTGTGGGATGGGCCGGGAGCCCGCCCGAGAGGCCGTCCAGCCCCGGTTCCGAGGTCGGGGCGCGCGGGGACGCGTACGGGAAGTTGGGTTTTATGTCGTTCAATGTCTGCGGCGGGGTCTGCCGCCACGGCGAGGTTGCGACGACCGCGCGATTCGTCGCCAAGGTGGCGACCCGGCGGGGTGTGGGGGTCGTGCTGCTGCAGGAGCTCTGCTACACCCAGTTCCGGCGGGTCCGCGCACTGCTGGCCCGGCGCGGATTCAGCGGCCGTTTCGAGGCCCAGACCCAGAGTCCGGCCTGCGCGAACGACGACCCCCGGCACGGCACCGGATTCGGCGTCGCGGTCCTGGTGCGGGGCCACATCTCGCGCAGCGTGGTCGATCATCTGCCGACGTCACCGGGGCTGGAGCATCGCGTGCTCCTCGGCGTGACCGCCACGATCGCCGGCCGGCCGACATTCGTGGCCGGAGTGCATCTGTCGCCGTCGCCTCCGGAGACGCTGCGCGAGCAACTGCAAGCGGTCGAGCGATTCGTCGGATCGCGGGCCGGCCATCCGGTGATCGTCGGCGGAGACTTCAACACGCTGCCCGGTGATCCGGCGCTCGGGCCGATGTTCGCGCGGTTTACCGAATTGGACGAGACCCGAGCCGGAAATCCGGAAATGGGGGACCGGCCGACGTACGCGGCGAAGAAGATCGATTACGTCTTCCTGTCGCAGTTCGTCGAGCCCCAAGCGTCCACCGTGGTGACCGCGATGTCGGACCATCGCGTCTACCTCGGGAGCGCCCTCACTCCGGGCGCTGGCTGAGCAGGGTCGGATCGTCGCGCAGCAGAGCGGCCAGCCGCCGGGCCGCCATCTCGGTCTCTTCCGGGCGCTCGACCTGCAGCGGAATCGGCTGGGGCAGCGGCGTCGGCATGCCCCGGGGCTCGGCCGGCGCGGGCGGGATCAGGCGCTCGGTCACGCCCGCCCGCTCGTTGGCCGCCGGCTCGACCGGAGCGCGGTATTGCTCGGGATCGATGCGCCGCGTGGTCTGGGCGGGGACGGCCGGCGGCGGCGTGGGAGCCAGCGGATGCGGCGGGAACTCGTGCTGGGGGTCGCGGGACGACGCCATGCCCAGATCGCGCAGGCGGGAGCCCAGGTCGGTCGACTCCGTCGCCTCGGGCGGGCCGTAGGCGGCCGCCGGCTGCTCGAAGCCGCCGTAGCGACGTTCGGCCGTGTCGGATTCGGCGTAGTGGGCCGGCTGCTGGTAGGCCGGGGTGGGCTGCTCATATCCATAGTGCGGGCCGAAACGATCCTGATCGTCGTGGCTCATCCGCGGGGCCCCGGCGCCCGGATAGGCCGGCGGGAACTCCTCGACCGGCTCGCCCACCTCGACGTCGAAGTCGGCGCGGGGCTGGGCCGCCAGGTTGTTTTCCGCCGTGACCTGCACCTGGCCGTCTTCATAGAAGAACCGCAGCACCATCGGGTCGCCGTCACCCTCGACACCGACGGTGACGCCGAGCCGGGGATGCCGGCCCACGACGCCGGCGATCGCCTCGACGAGCTCGGTCACGCCCGCCGACCCGCCGGTGGCCTCGTTTGCCGCCCGGCGACGCAGCTCGTCGCGGCGCGCCAGCTTTTCCAGCGCGTCGTCCAGTCCGCCTCGCACGTCACAGTCCTTCCCGTCAGGTTCGACGGTATCAACTGTGCCTGTTCGAAGGCCGATTTGGGAACCTCGATCTCTGCGACCCGGCCGTTACCCTACGATTTCGCCCGTAGCGCCTTGTCGAGCGCGCGATCGAGAACCACGAGCAGAGCGTCGCGCACCGAGGCGCGGAAACGGGCGTCGTAGGCGAGCACCGGCACGTCTTCGCGAATCGCCAGGGCCCAGCGCACTTCGTCCAGGCTGTGGACCATATGTCCGTTGAAGGTATTGACACCGACGACGAATGGAAGACCGGCCCGCTCGAAGTAGTCGATCGCCGGATAGCAGTCGTCGATGCGGTTGGTATCGACCACTACCAGGGCACCTAGGGCTCCCTTGATCAGGTCGTCCCACATGAACGCGAAGCGGGACTGGCCGGGAGTACCGAAGATGTAGAGCTTGAGCGTCTGGTCGATGGTGAGGACGCCGAAGTCCATCGCGATGGTCGTCGTGGTCTTCATCACGGCCTGGCCGGGATCGTCGATGCCAACCGACGCGGAGGTCATCTCGGCCTCGGTGGTCAGCGGCGAGATCTCGGAAATGGCGCCGACGGTAGTCGTCTTTCCGACACCGAAGCCGCCCGCAACGATGATCTTGACGGGGACCGGGGCCTTCTTCTGCCGGCGTTGTTGGCCCACAGGGGCGTAGCCGACGATGCGGTCAGGTGATTGCTCGAAGTCCACGGATCACTCGCATGATGGTCTCAGGGTCGGGGGTTTCGTTGTCCAGCACTTGGACGTCCAGCTGGCCGGCAGCACGGAGATCGCCGACCAGGATGCGGGTGACTCCGAGGTGCAGGCGCAACATGGCGGAGATCTCCGCCACCGAATGCGGCTCGTTACAGAGGCCCACTATGGCGCGCATCTCCGGCGAGAGCCGGACCGGAGGGGCGCCATGAATCACGGTCACCTGCGTTTCCATCCCGATCTCGGGATCGGCGCCGTTGGTGCGTCCGGACGTGATGACGAACGGACGCAGCGTCGAGCCCCGATCGTCGGCCGGCGGCTCTGCCCCTCGCGGGGAAGGGCGGTAACCACCGGCCGAATGCTGGGGCCCAGGCTGCAGGAAGGGTCGGACGCTCGGCCGAGCCGGGTGCGCCGGGTCGTCGGGGTCCGGATAGGTCATTGCTGAACGGCGTTCTTCAACTCGGCGATCAGGCGCGGGCTGAGCGCGCCGCCGGCGCGCGTCGCGAACAGCGTCATCTCGTACGCCAGGGTGCCGAGGTTGGCCGACCGGTCGGCGATGACCCCCAGCACCGAGCCGGCGCTGATCGCCGTGACCAGCAGATAGCCGTCGGCCATGTCGATGATGACCCGGTTGAGGGCGCCCAGGCGATACCAGCTCGCGGCACCGCCGGACAGGCTCGTCAGACCCGAGACCACGGCGGCCAGGCGCTCCGCGTTGGGCCGGTCCTTGATCGCCGACATGGCCATCAGCAGGCCGTCCGAGGAGACGGCGATCGCTTCGATCACTCCCGCAGTGCCCGAGGTGAACGAGTCCAGCAACCAGTTGAACGTCTTGGCCTCGGCGCTCAGCTGGGGGGCGTAGTCACGGCCGTTACCGGTTTCGGTGCTGTAAGGGGAAGTCATCGCGGTTGTCCCTCGGGTTGCGGCTGAGTTTCGTTCAGTGCGAGTGCGACTCCGTACTCGAACTGTTCCATCAATGCGCGTGCGGCGTCCGGGTCGAGCGGAGGCGCCGCAACCGGCGGGGGCGGGCTGTGCGGCTCGTCCCGTGGCAGTGTCGCGCCCGGCACTCGGCGGGCGAGAGGTGCATGTCCGGCCGAGGGCGGCGAGGACATGTCGGTCTCGGCGACATCCCATTGAGCCCGGCTCACACCGGCCTCGAAGTCGTCGAACGCCGCCCGCGCCGCGACCGCGTCGTCCGGCGACGGCGGAGCGGTCGGCAGCGCAGTGCCGGTCTCGGTGGGAAGCTGGCTGCCGGGAACCCGGCGGCGCAGCGCGGATCCATTGGTGGCGGATCCGTTGACCGGCTCCGGCTGAGGGGCCGGCGCCGGGGTCGGGGTCGTGTAGCGGTAGTCCTCCTCGACTCGCTGGCGCGGGATCGCGGGAGGCTCGGCCGGCGGCACGGTGCTCCACGCCGTCTGCTCCGGGGTGGGCTGGCCCCACGAGGAACCACCGGCGGCCGGCAGCTCCGGCATCGGCAGCTGCGGCATGGCGACCGGCACGCGACCGGCCACCGGAGCGCCCGGGTCGTACGCCGCCGGCTGCTCGTAGGCGGCCGGCTGCTGCGGCACGGGCTGCTGATAGGCCGGTTGCGCGTAGGCCGGCTGCTGATAGGCCGCCGGCTGCTGATAGGCGGGCTGCTGGTACGCCGGCTGCTGGTACGCCGGCTGCTGGTACGCCGGGGGCTGATAGACGGGCTCGGCGTCGTAGACCGGCTGACCGGCGTACTCCGCGTCGATCGTCGCCCCGGCCTGGGTGGCGAACGCGTTCCACGAGCCGCTCGCCTCGATCGTGCGGGTGGCGCGGTCGAGCATCACCGGATCGAACGGCTGCAGGCTGCCGGGCGCCGACCGGATCGTCGACGAACCGGTGACCACCTGCGCGAACTCGGCGGTGTGGTACATCGGCGTGGCCGATCCCGGTCCCATGGCCGGCATCGGCTGCCCGGAGATCGGGAACGGCGCCGCCGGCAACGAGCCGACCCCGGAACTCGAGATCAGGTGGGCCGGGGTCAGGTCGACCCAGGCGGTCACGCCGCCGCCCGGCGACTCGGTCAGGGTGACCTCGATGCCGTGCCGCCGGGCGAGGCGGCCGACCACGAAGAGGCCGAGCACCTCGGTGGGCGCCAGGTCGAGGCGCTCACGGCGGGTCAGACGGGCATTTTCCTCGACCATGCGCTCGGGCGCCAGGCCCAGGCCGTTGTCGATGATCGCGAGGCGGGCGCCGCCGCGCAGCTCACCGGCCGAGATCACGACGCGGGTGTGCGGCGGGGAGAACGTGGTCGCGTTCTCCATCAGCTCGGCCATCAGCAGCGTGAGGTCGGCGATGATCGCCGGGACGACCACGATCTCGTCGGGGACGTCCAGGTCGACACGGGTGTAGTCCTCGATCTCACCCAGGGCGAGACGGACCACGTCGACCAGCGGCAGCGGTGCCATGTGCTCGTTCGCGCCGGCACCACCGGAGAGGACGACCAGTGAGCTCGCGTTCCGGCGGAGACGGCTGGACATGTGGTCGAGACGGTAGAGGTCGCCGAGGCGGTCGCTGTCGGTCTCGCGGCGTTCCAGGTTGTCGATCAGGGCCAGCTGGCGGCCGACCAGGTTCTGCGTACGGCGTCCGACGTGCCCGAACATCTGGGCGACGTTGCGGCGGCCCATGACCTGGCGTTCCACCAGGCGTACGGCGGTGGTCTGCACCCGGTCGAACGCTCGGGCCAGGTCGCCGATCTCGTCGCGGGCCTCGACGTCGACCGGGTCGAGTCGAATCGGGCGTACGTGCTCGGCCTCGTCGTCGGCGACGCGTTCGAGTTCGGCCTCGGCGGCGCGGGCGATGCGGTCGGCCGAGCCGGTGAGGCGTCGCAGCGGCCGGGCGACCGCGCGGGCCATGAACAGCGACAGCCCGACCACGACGATCAGCAGCACCAGGGCGCCGCCACCGATCAGCGACGCGTCCCGGATGGCGTTGTCGCGGCTGGTCGTGACCGTGGCGTCAACGTCGGCGGCCACGCGCTTCTCGACGAAGCCACCGAGGACGAGCACCGACTGCAGCGACGGGAACAGCGTCTTGATGTTGAGCAGCGTCACCGCCTGGTTGGGGTCGACCGCGGCCTGGGTCAGGAACTGGTCGCCGACGCGGGACGAGAACGCGTCCTGGGCTCCGATGTAGAGCTTGTACTGGGAGTCGGTGAAGAACGCCTGCGCGTTCGCGATCACCTGCTGGATCTGCACCAGCGTCGAATAGAAGAGGCTGATGAAGGCCGGCTGCTTGCTGATCGTCGCGGCGGTCAGATAGCCCGACGCCTGGCTGATCAGGTCGTCGGAGCGCAGCGCCTGTTCGAGCGCGAAGACCTGCCGGCCGACGCCGGTCTTGAGGTCGGCGGTCGAGGAGAGCGCCAGGCCGCTGATGATCGGGTTGATCGCGTCCGTGAACTCGGTGACGACCACATCGGGGGTGATCGCCCGGTTCAGCACGTTCTGCCGGGTGTTGTCGAGCCGGTCGGCGCCGCGCAGGGCCCGCTTGAGTTCCTTGGAGACCGGCTGGCCGCCGTCGTCGACCTGGGCCACCGCGTCGACCGACTTGGCGGTCTGCACGACCAGGGTCGGCTCGTCGACCAGGCCGAGCCCGAAGCCGACCGAGAGCAGGCGCTCCAGCTCGAGCTGCTGCAGTGCCGTGCTGACGCGGGTGGCCAGCTGAACCTGGTTGGAGGTGTCCTGCGCGTCCTGGGCCGCCGTCGCGCGGTTGACGATGATCGGGATGGTCAGCGCCACGACACCGAGCAGCGGGACGAGCACCAGCAGGGCGAGTTTGCCCAGGATGCGGAACTTACCGAACAGCACCGGATCGCTCCCGCCGTGTCGGGTTGGCCTCGCCGTAGGCGGGCAGCTGGTCGTACGGGCCGGGGGCGGAGCCCGGTGCTCCGCCGGGGGCCGACCCGGCGGACGGGAGCCCGGAGCCGGGGCCGTAGCCGGCGGGCCGCGAGCTCGCGACGATGTCGCGGGTGGTCTCGCCGGCCGGCCGGGCGCCCGGGGTCTCCCGGCGGCGCGCGGTGGCCGGCCAGATCAGGGCACCGAGCACCAGCGCGATGGCGATCAGGCCGAGCACGATCGCCTCGGTCCGCCGGTAGTTGATCGAGCTCATCCGGTCGTCGAGCAGCTTGTCCATCTCGCGCAGGGTCACGCCGGCGAGGCTGTTCAGCGCCGTCTGCAGCGAGCTCTGCGCGACCGCGATGGTCGCGATGTTGGGGTCGCCGCCCAGGTTGGCACCACGGTTCATCGACTCGACGCCGCGGCGGAACTGGTCGAGCGTGGTCACCAGGCTGCCGCTGAGGGTCTGGCTCTTGGTGTCCTCGACCGCCGCCTGCAGGTCCTCGGTCAGGTTGGCGACCGTGTTCTGTACGGCGAGGACCTCTTCGCCGAACTGAACGGTGATCGCGCCCTTGTGCGTCTGCTGGAGGTTGGCCAGCGTGCCCATCTGGTTGGTGTGTTCCACCGCCGCCGGCATGTCGATCGCGACCGCCTGCTGGAGGTTGGACAGGTCGTTGTCGGGGTCGCGGTTGAGCTCGGAGTTGCGCCGGACCGCGTCGTAGAGCGCCACGACCAGGTCGAGGACCTCGGAGTGGGCCTGGAAGACCGCCAGTTGGCCGCCCGGCACCTTGGCCAGCTTGCCGATCTTGTCTTGCAGACCGGCCCAGCGTTCCTTGGTTTTGAGGTCGTCACCGAGGCGGCTGTCGACGTCCGACACCTTGGCGATCGCGGGCTTGAGGGAGTCGGGAGCGGCACCGATGTTCTGCACGGCCGACGACTCGTACTCCACGAGCGAGTTGATCAGGGGAGCGAGGGCCGTGAGGTATTCGACGCCCTCCTGCTCCAGGGCCGTGCTGGCGTGGCGGTCCGAGTTGTCCTGCCAAACCCTGCCGAACAGGATCGCTGTCGGCACAAGCACCAAAACCGTCATAATCACCGCGAGGGCGGAGCGTAAACGGGATCGCCGGCTGTTCATTGCTTTTGTCCTCCGCCATCCACAGGTGATGGACCGTTATTTCGGCTACTGTCCGTAGCCGGGCGGGCGCACGGATCCGGGCCAATCTATCCGAGAAAACCTCAAGTAACCCCTTTCCAAGGGTCAGAGTTCTCTCGTCTGATCGGGGGATACAGGGGGCCACCGTCAGGGTTGTAACGAACGTTCAGGTTCGGGCTGCCGAAAGACGAATCCGCAGCCCAAACCGGTTCCGCAGCATTGGGGCGTTACCGCGAGGATCGTAGCCGTCACTCGCCCGCGCGGAAACCCGCACGATTCCAGTTGGATGGTAATTGTGATCAGCCGAGGCTTATACGTAGAGTAATGGATCTATTGCTCTACGATATTTTCGTGCGCTCAGTAACTGCGTAAATACAGATAAACGGGCCTTTCCGAAGGGAAAGGCCCGTTCTGTCCGGAACGAATTACAGTCGAGCGAGCGCCTTTCGCAGCGGATCCAGGCCGAGCGAACCGAGATTCAGAGCGTCCCGGTGGAAGGTCTTCAAGTCGAAATCGGCACCCTTGCGGTGTTTCGTCTCGTCGCGGGCCTGGAGCCAGATGCGCTCACCGATCTTGTAGGACGGCGCCTGACCGGGCCAGCCCAGGTAGCGCTTCCACTCGAAGCGGAGCAGCTTCTCCTCCACCCGGGTGTGCGCGCGCAGGAACTCCCAGCCCAGCTCCGGCGTCCAGCGCTCGCCCGGGTGGAAGCCGAACGGGTTGTCGCGCGGGATCTCCAGCTCGAGGTGCATGCCGATGTCGACGATCACCCGGCAGGCCCGCAGCGCCTGCCCGTCGAGCATGCCCAGCCGGTCGCCCGGGTCCTGCAGATAGCCCAGGTCGTCCATCAGGCGCTCGGCGTAGAGCGCCCAGCCCTCGCCGTGCCCGGAGCACCAGCAGAGCAGCCGCTGCCAGCGGTTGAGCGAGTCGGCTCGCAGCAGGGCCTGACTGACCTGCAGGTGATGGCCGGGGACACCCTCGTGATAGACGGTGGTGACCTCGCGCCAGGTGGAGAACTCGGTGACCCCCTCGGGCACCGCCCACCACATGCGGCCCGGGCGGGAGAAGTCTTCGCTCGGGCCCGTGTAGTAGATGCCGCCGTCGCTGGTCGGAGTCAGGCAGCACTCGATGCGCCGGGCCGGAGCCTCGATGTCGAAGTGGGTGCCGTGCAGCTCGGAGATCGCCTTGTCGGCCAGCGCCTGCATCCAGTCGCGGAACGCCTCCTTGCCCTCGATGTTGCGGGCCGGGTCGGCGTCGAGCATCGCGACCGCCTCGGCCACCGAGGCGCCGGAACCGGCGATGACCGCCGAGACCGCGTCCATCTCGCGCTCCAGGCGGTGCAGCTCGGCGAAGCCCCAGAGATAGGTCTCCTGGAGGTCGACCTTGGCGCCCAGGAAGTATTGGGAGGCCAGCTCGTAGCGCTCCGGGCCGGCCGCCTCCTTCTCGCGGCCCCGCGGAGCGAGCTCGTCGCGGAGGAACTCGGCGAAATCGGCGGTCGCCGCGGTGGCCGCGTCGGCACCCCGGGTCAGCTCGGCCGCCAGCGCGCCGCCCGCGGTCAGCCGGCCGGCCAGCCCGCGATAGAAGTCGTCACGGTCGGGATCGGTCCAGGCGTCGCACTGCTCGGCCACGGCCAGCATCTGCGCGCGCGGGCTGACCCGGCCCGCCTCGGCCTCGGTGCGCAGGGTGGTCTTGTACTGCTCGAGAGCGCGCGGGATGTCGTTGAGCCGGGCGGCGATGTCGGCCACCGCCTCCTCGCCCTCGGTGGGCATCACGTCGAAGACCCCGCGCAGCGCGTGCAGTCCGCTGCTGACCACGCTCAGCTCGGCCGCCGCGCCGGCGTCGTGCCGGGCCAGCTCCAGGCCGAGCCGCTCCTGCATGGCCTCCTTGGCGACCTGTTCCGACTCGTGCTCGGGCTCGATCACGTCGAGGTCGTTGAGGGTGCGGCGGGTCAGCTCGGCCTGGGCCTCGAAGCCGGCCGGCGAGAAGTCGTCGGTCAGCCCGTCGTGCCCGGCGATGCCGGTATAGGTGGCGCCGAGAGGGCTGAGCTCGGCCCATTCATCGACGTAACGGTTCGCGAGGTCATCAATTCGTCCCACCCGCCGACCCTACCGACGCCGACCGGGAAAGCGCGTCCCTTAATTTGCACCGTGAGTGCTGGTCCAGGCGAGCAGCTTGTCGAGCGGCCAGGTGTTGACCACGTCGTCCACCGGCACCGCGCAGAGCGCCGCCCGCTGGCAGCCGTTGCCCAGCCAGTCGAGCTGGCCCGGGGCGTGCGCGTCGGTGTCGATGGTGAACTTGCAGCCCGCCTCGACCGCCACGGTCAGCATCCGCTTGGGCGGGTCGAGCCGGTCCGGCCGAGAGTTGATCTCGATCGCCTTGTCGTGCTCGAGGCACGCGGCGATCACCCGGTCGAGGTCGAACGTGCTCGGCGGCCGCGTCCGCCCGCCCCGGTGCCCCCGGTCGCCGTCGCCCTTGGCCAGGACCTTGCGGCCGGTCATGTGCCCGAGCACGTCGAGATGCGGGTTGGCGATCGCGGCCAGCATCCGCTTGGTCATCCGCGGCGACTCGTCGCGCAGCTTGCTGTGCACCGAGCCGACCACCACGTCGAGCCGGGCCAGCAGCGCGTCCTCCTGGTCGAGCGAGCCGTCGGCCAGGATGTCGACCTCGATGCCGGTCAGGACGCGGAAGCCGTCGGGCAGCGCGTCGTTGAGCCGGGCCACCTGGTCGAGTTGCCGGCGCAGCCGGGCCGGGGTCAGCCCGTTGGCCACCTTCAGCGTCGGCGAATGGTCGGTGAGCACGAGATATTCGTGGCCCAGCTCGACCGCGGCGAGCGCCATCTCCTCGATCGGTGAGCCGCCGTCCGACCAGTCGGAGTGGCAGTGGCAGTCGCCGCGCAGCGCGTCGCGCAACGTGGCCGCGGCACCCTGCAGGTCGGAGCCGGCGGTCGAGAGCAACCGTCGCAGATAGACCGGCTCCTCGCCGGCCAGCGACTCGGTGATGCAGCGGGCGGTCACGTCGCCCACCCCGGACAGCTCGGCCAGCGTGCCGGCCGCCGCCCGCTCGGTCAGCTCCGGCTCGCTCAGCTTGGACACCGCGGCCGCGGCCGAGCGGAAGGCGCGGACGCGATAAGTAGCCTCGTTCGCCCGCTCCAGATGGAAGGCGATGCGGCGCAGATCGGCGACCGGGTCACGAGATGCCATGCCGCCCACCTTAGGACTCGGAGCCCTAGGCGGTATCTCGTAATGGGGACAGGGCGGCGGCTGAGACTCGCCTCGCTCCGGCCCCCATTACGAAACACCGCCTAAGCTCGCGGGCATGCGGACGATCGACTGGGTGGACGGCGCCATCGAGATCATCGACCAGACCGCTCTCCCGGGCGAGCTGCGGATCCTGCGGCTGCACACCGTGCCCGAGCTGATCGCGGCGATCCAGTCCCTGGCCGTACGCGGTGCGCCGGCGCTCGGCGTGGCCGGCGCGTTCGGTGTCGCGCTCGCCGCCCGGGTGCACGCCGACGACCCGGCCGCGCTGACCGTGGCCGTAAAGAAGGTGGAGACCGCGCGGCCGACCGCGGTCAACCTGGCCCGGGGCGTCCGGCGCGCGGCGGCCCGGATCGGGTACGGCCCGGAGGCGGTGCTGGCCGAGGCGTACGCGGTCCGCGACGAGGAGATCGTCGCGTCCCAGGCGATGGCGGCCCGCGGGGCCGACCTGCTGGTCGGCCTGTGCGGTGACCGGCCGCGGCTGCTGACCCACTGCAACACCGGTGGCCTGGCCGCGGTCGAGCTCGGCACGGCGCTGGGCGTGCTTTATGAGCTGCACCGCCGGGGTGCCCTGGCCGGGGTGGTCGCCAGCGAGACCCGGCCGCTGCTGCAGGGCGCCCGGCTCACTTCGTGGGAGTTGTCCCGCTGGGGCATCGAGCACCGCGTGGCGGTCGACTCGGCCGGCCCGTTCCTGATGGCGCGGGGCGAGGTCGACGGCGTGGTGCTGGGGGCCGACCGCATCTGCGCCAACGGGGACGTCATCAACAAGATCGGCACGTACTCGCACGCGCTCGGTGCCCGGCGGGCCGGACTGCCGTTCGTGGTCGTCGCGCCGGAGTCGACAGTGGACGTGAGCACGCCCCACGGCGCCGCGGTGGAGATCGAGGACCGCGGGTCGGCCGAGGTCACGCCGTGGGCCGAGGCGGTCAACCCGGCCTTCGACGTGACCCCGCGCGACCTGGTCACCGCGATCGTCACCGATCGCCGGGTGATCCGCCTCGACCGCGGCGAACGCCCCTAGGCGGGCTGCCAGGGCTTGAGCCACGGCGTCTCGGGCCAGCCCTCGGCTGCCGCGAGCAGCGGAAACGCGGTGCCGCCGTCGATCGTCTCGCGGACGATGTCGGCGTGGCCGGTGTGCCGCGCGGTCTCGTAGATCAGGTGGAGCAGGATCCAGCGGACGGTGAAATGGGTCATGTCCTTGCGGTTCCACGGCACCGAGTGATCGACCGGGATCCGGTGCCCGAGGTCGCCGATCTCGGCCACCGTCTTCTCGGTCTCCGCGGCGACGCGGTCATAGCGGGCGAAGACCTCGTCGATCGACTCGCCCTCGGCGAGGGCGAAGTTCCGGGTGTACGCGTCGTAGTCGACCACCTGCGGCTCGTTCCGGATGGTGCCGAGCCAGCCCTCCTCGGTCGAGGCGCAGTGTTTGATGAGTCCACCGACGCTCAGTGGGCTGGCGCTGGGCGCCGCCCGCAGCTGCTCGTCGCTCAGGCCGTACGCGGTGATCCTGAGCGAGTAACGCGCCTGGACGAGAGAGGCCAGCAGGCCCTCCTGCTCGTTGCTGATGGTTCCGACCTGACCGGCCATGTCCGTCTCCTCTGCGTTGCTCCGACTTCGTTGCTCCGTCGGACTCCAAGCTAGGAGTGATTCAGGTCAGTTTCCGGCCGCTTTGTTTTCAGCGTCCGGCGATCCTCGGCCACCTCGGCCACCCAGCCCCCGGCCCGGCCCAGCGCGAGCAGCGGGCCCGCCTCGGCCGGCATCTCGGTCACGCCGTCGGCCGGGCGTGGCGGCCAAGACCGGCGCAGGTCGCTGGCGGCGGCCAGTGGCGGGATCAGCGCCGCGATCGGATCGGGCGTCTCGAGCAGGTCGTGCAGGTGGTGCAGGTCGCCGAGCAGGGCGTGCAGGGTGTGCTCGACCTCGGTCGCGTTGCCGCCGCACATCGCCGCGGTCAGCTCGGCCCGGGTCGCGGCGACCCGGGTGCCGTCGCGGAACGAGCCCGCGGCCAGCACCCCGGCGAGCGGGTTGCCGGCCAGCTGCCGGGCCAGCGCGGCGGCCAGGAGATGCGGTACGTGGCTGACCTGGGCGACCGCGTGGTCGTGCTCGGCCGCGGTGGCGGGCACGACGCGGGCGCCGAGCGAGGTGCACAGCGCGGCCAGGGTCAGCCAGTCGTCGAGGGGAGTCTCGGGCTCCAGCCCGAGCACCCACACGCAGCCGGCGAACAGAGCCGGGTCGGCGGCCGCGAAGCCGGACGTCTCCCGGCCGGCCATCGGGTGCCCGCCGACGAACCGGGGCAGCCCGTGCTTGCGGGCCAGATCGAGCACCGGGCTCTTGACCGAGGTGACGTCGGTGATCAGCCCCTCGTGCCCGGCCAGGCCGGCGATCACCTCGGGCAGCGCGGTCAGCGGCACCGCGAGGGCCACCACCTCGGCTCCGTCGGTCGTCTCGGGCACCGAGCCGGCCACCCGGTAGCCGGCGGCGGCGGCCAGCGCGCGGGTCGCCGGGTCGGCGTCGAAGCCGGTCACCTGGTGCCCGGCCGCGGCCAGCGCTCGCAGCAGCGAGCCGCCGATCAGTCCCAGTCCGATGACTGCCACGTTCACGCGGGAACTCTCGCACACGCTTCAAGATCGTCCGTTCGGCCAGGTTGGTATCCGCCGGATCTTGAGACCTTTCGTCCGTTTTACGACTGCGAAGCGAGATTGCACCGGTTTACGGTAATCGTGTCGGCGCCCTCCACTCCTGGGCACCGATGCCCGGCTTTCCTCCCGGCCGCGCGGGGCCGCATCTCTGGGCGAGGATGCGGCCCCGCGCTCCAACGGTGGATAGGGTTGCGCCATGAGCTTCGGTGCCCCCGACCAGTCGGGACAACCGCAGATGCGGCCCCCGTCCGGGCTCTTCCCCGGCCTGCCGCCGCGGCCGGTCTACCGCGAGGCCCACCCGATCCGCTCCGGCCCGTTCTTCGCCGGGCTGGCCTCGGCTGTGGTCTGGTTCATCCTCTTCGGCAGCCTCGGCCACGACCTCGCGACCTACGCGTGGTGGACCATCGTGGCCGGAATCACGGCGTGGGCGGTCGCGCTGGTTCTGGGCCTGCTCGGCGACCGCGGCGTGGCCACCGGAGTCGCTGCCGCGGCCGGGGTCGGCCTGTCGATCGCCCTTGGTCTGGTGGCCGCCCGATGGATCACGACTTACAACTGGCCGCTGTGGTGACGACCGGCACCTGAACAGGCCTTCGACGACCGATCGTGCCGACCTCAACGCGGCCCGCACTGGCCCTTGACGAGGGTTCGCGGCTCCGTCAATGTCGGGGTCATGCCCCCCGCACCGCAACGGCTCGACACCGACCCCAATCGCCGCCGGCGCCGTCTGGAGTTGCTGGCCGCCCTCGCCGACGCCAAGGCGGCACGCGAGTCGAACCAGCCGCGCCGCCTCCGCGGCGCCCGCCTCCGTGAGCTCATCGCCATCCGTCGTCGCCTGGTGAACTGACTTCCGTGCTTCTCAAGGCGTGGCGCGTCGCGCCCGCCGCAGTTCCCGCTACCGTCACTCGCTGAAGGACAAAAGTCGCGTGGGGGGAATCTTGTCGACATTCGCTGCCGCCGTTGCCCGGGGCAAGAACGGGTGGACCGCGTCCGAGCTGGACCTGTCCGGACTGGGCGACATCGACGAAGTGGTGGACGCGCTGCGCGACGTCGAACCGGACGCCGGCCTGACCCTGCTGTTCGTCGAGAGCGACGACCAATACCTGGCCATACTGCGCCTGGACGAGGGCGAAGACCTGCGCGTGTTCGGCTCCGACTCGGCATTCGCCGACGAGTCGCGGATCGGCTCGATGCTGCTCGGCGAGATCGAGGCACCGGCGCTCGAGATCGACGAGCTGACCGCGGCCCGGGCCGACGATGACGACGACGACACGCCGGATCCCGACCCGGACGCCGACCCGGTCGGCGACGCCGAACTGCTCAACGACCTCGGAGTCACCGCACACCGGCTGCTGACACTCTGCGGGCGCGAGGGCATGATGCCGGCCGACGTCACCGCCGAGATCTGCCAGCAGATCGGCTGCGGCGACGAGGTCGAGGAGTTGCGCGAGGCGTGAGCCTGGCCGCCTCGCCCCGGCACGAGACGTGGATGCGCCGCGCCATCGAGGTGGCGTCGGCGTTCCCCGAAGACGTGCCGGTCGGTGCGGTGATCTTCGACGCCGACGGGCGCGAGCTCGCGGCGGCCGGCAACGAGCGCGAGGCGAGCGGCGACCCGACCGCACACGCCGAGATCCTGGCCCTGCGCCGGGCCGCGGTGCTCACCGGCAGCTGGCGGCTGACCGGCTGCACGCTGGTGGTGACCCTGGAGCCGTGCACGATGTGCGCCGGGGCGCTGGTGCTGGCCCGGGTCTCGACCCTGGTCTTCGGCGCCTGGGAACCCAAGACCGGCGCGGTCGGGTCACTCTGGGACGTCGTACGCGACCGCCGGCTCAACCACCGGCCGGAGGTCTATTCCGGGGTGCTCGAGGCGGAGTGCGCGGCCCTCGTGCGGGACTTCTTCCGTTAGCCGCCGGCCGGGTGCGACCGCTGGGCGAACGGCCCGGTGCGATCGCGCCTGCGGTTGGGTCGCGGTCCCTTCGCGTACGGGTGAGGGCCCGGCCGCCGCGGCCGTGAGTTGCCCGCTCAGGCGATGGCGGTCTCCAGGCCGATTCGGACCATGTCGCCGAAGCCCTTTTCGCGCTGGGCCGAGTCCATCTTGTCGCCGGTCTTGATGTGGTCGCTGACCGTGAGGATCGTGAGCGCCCGGGCCCGGTAGCGCGCCGCGATGGTGTAGATCGCGGCGGACTCCATCTCGACCGCCAGCACGCCGTAGTCGGCCAGCGAGTCGTAGAGGTCGGGCCGGTCGGTGTAGAACGCGTCGGCGGCCAGGATCGGGCCCACGCGCATCGAGACGCCCTGCCGCTCGGCCACCTCGACCGCGGTGCGCAACAGACCGAAGTCGGCCACCGGGGCGTAGTCGATCAGGCCGTCGAAGCGGGCCCGGTTCATGTTGGAGTCGGTCGCCGAGCCGATCGCCGCGATGACGTCGCCCAGGTTGAGGTCCATGGCGAGCGCGCCGCACGAGCCGATCCGGATGACCGACTCCACACCGTAGTCGTTGATCAGCTCGTGGGTGTAGATCGACGCCGACGGCATGCCCATGCCGGAGCCCTGCACCGACACGCGAACGCCCTGGTAGGTGCCGGTGAAGCCGAGCATGCCGCGGACCTCGGTGTAGCAGACCGCGTCCTGCAGGAAGGTCTCGGCGATCCACTTCGCCCGCATCGGGTCGCCCGGCAGCAGGACCCGCTCGGCGATCTCGCCCGGCTTCCCGCCGATGTGCACGCTCATGCGTCGTCTTCTCTCTTGTCGTGCCGCGTCGTCGCGGCCCTCTCGCTGCCCGGCCGATCCTGCCAGGTCAGAGGCTCGTGCTCAGCTAATGGGTAACCCGGCGGCGGCCCACCCGCGGCGTCCGGTAACCTACTTCGCGGTGGTGTGTCCGAGCGGCCTAAGGAGCACGCCTCGAAAGCGTGTGAGGGTGCAAGCCCTCCAAGGGTTCAAATCCCTTCACCACCGCCAACGCAAGGTGATCGCCCGGCAGCTCTTCGGAGTTGACCGGGCGATTCGCGTCTTGGTGCACATGGCAGCGATTCGACCTCGTCTCTGATCACGCTCTGTGCCCGTCGAGCGGTCCTCCGTCCGCCCTACCGCGACCTCCGCCGTTCGGTTGTCGTCCATGATCAGATGTCCTCCGCGTAACGGCGGCGTTTCGGCCTCCGGAGGCAGCTCAGGCTAGCTGCGCCGATTACCCGGTGTAGTAGTCTGTGGACCGCCCTAATACACTGGGTGTCGCGCAAGTCACGTGGACCAAATCCACCGGATCAGACAATGCGTACTCGGCCGGGTGGTGAGAAAGATTCACAAGATCGCCTGGCGCCGATCCCTGTGAAGTGTCCTAGATTTGTCATGTGAGAGTTGAGCATCACTGGTGGAATGGTGACACCCGGCTCGCCCGCCGGGATGTCTACGTCCGCACCGACGGCGAATCCTGGGAAGTTGAGGCTCAGATGGGTGGGCCGCAGGGAAAGTCCAAGGTGCAGCACTGTCCAGGCAAGGCCTCGGCCATGATCCTGGCAGACGCGTGGCGTGGTTCACGCTGGCAGTGGCGCAAGCTTTAGGAGCGCCAGGAGCCGGGCTGAGCCGCATCGCCTGACATCATCGGCCAGCCGAAATTACTCAACGGACCGGATCCCTACTGCCCCTGGGATCCGGTCCGTTTTGTGTCTGATGCCGGACTAATTGTCCGGCGGCGATGGCTTTTCTGGATCTAGGGTGAGCAGCCATGCACGCCAAAGTCACCGACCACCGCCCGGACGTCGCCGTGCTGCACCTGAAGGGCGAACTGGACGCGGACACCGCGAACCAGCTGCACGAGACGCTGGCCGACCTGCTCGAGCGTCCCGTGCCGCGGATCGTCGTCGACCTGACCGACCTGAAATTCTGCGACTCGGTCGGCCTGAGCGCCTTCATCACCAGCAAACAGGTCATCACCGCGCGCGGCGGGTGGCTCAGCTTCGCCGGCGCCAACCCGTTCCTCGTTCAGCTCATGGAGACGGTCGGGCTCAGCCGCTACTTCGCGATCTTCCCCGAGGTGGACGACGCGATCGCCGCGGCCCAACTCGGAACCTGAACCCAACGAACAAGACAAGAGAGGCCGGACCCGTTGGTCCGGCCTCCATCTGTATGAGTTTGTGGCGGAGGATACGAGATTCGAACTCGTGAGGGTGTTAACCCAACACGCTTTCCAAGCGTGCGCCCTAGGCCTCTAGGCGAATCCTCCGTCGGACAGACTACAAGAGGTCCGACTTCGGCTCTGCGCCCGGGTCGCGCCCGAGCCGGTCGGGCGACCCGGTAGGCTTCCAGACAGCCCCTCGTGCGGCGTGCATCTCGTGAACCTCCCCAGGGCCGGAAGGCAGCAAGGATAAACGGGCTCTGACGGGTGCACGGGGGGTCCTTCTGTTTCCACCCCCTCGCGTTGCCGCACCGGCTTGGTTCTTGTCGTACCCCCGACGGACAATGGCGCGGTCGTTGAGGAGGGGTAGTGGCACTCGCGCTCTATCGCAAGTACCGTCCACGCACGTTCGCAGAGATCATCGGCCAGGAGCACGTCACCGAGCCGTTGTCGCAGGCGCTGCGGAGCGGGCGGCTGCACCACGCCTATCTCTTCTCGGGCCCGCGCGGCTGCGGCAAGACGTCCAGCGCCCGCATCCTGGCCCGCTCGCTCAACTGCGAGCAGGGCCCGACTCCCGAGCCGTGCGGCGTCTGCGCCTCGTGCAAGTCGCTGGCCAACGACGGCGCCGGCTCGATCGACGTCATTGAGATCGACGCGGCCAGCCACGGTGGCGTCGACGACGCCCGCGACCTGCGCGAAAAGGCGTTCTTCGCGCCGGCCAGCAGCCGCTACAAGATCTACGTGATCGACGAGGCCCACATGGTCTCGCCGGCTGGCTTCAACGCGCTGCTCAAGCTCGTCGAGGAACCGCCGGAATACGTGAAGTTCATCTTCGCGACCACCGAGCCGGAAAAGGTGCTCGGCACCATCCGCTCCCGCACCCACCACTACCCGTTCCGGCTGATCCCGCCGGCGGTCCTGCGGCCCTACCTGCAGCAGCTCACCGAGGCCGAGGGCGTCCCGGTCGAGCCGGCGGTCTTCCCGCTGGTCGTGCGCGCGGGCGGCGGCAGCGCCCGAGACTCCCTCTCGGTGCTCGACCAGTTGATCGCGGGCGCCGGCCCCGACGGCGTGAGCTACGCCCGGGCGGTCGCCCTGCTCGGCGTCACCGACGTCACCCTGCTCGACGACATGTGCGACGCGCTCGCGGCCGGCGACGGAGCCGCCGCGTTCGGCACGATCGACCGGGTCGCCGAGGCCGGCCATGACGCGCGGCGCTTCGCCTCCGACCTGCTCGAACGCTTCCGCGACCTGATCGTCATGCAGCAGGTGCCCGACGCGGTCACCAAGGGCCTCATCGACGGCCCGGCCGACCAGCTCGAGATGATGGCCGCCCAGGCGACCCGCCTCGGCCCGGCGACCCTCTCCCGCTGCGCCGACATCGTGCACAACGGCCTGGTCGACATGCGCGGCACGACGGCCCCCCGCCTCCTGCTGGAGCTGATCACCGCCCGCATGCTCCTGCCGGGCGCCGACGACTCGTCGGGCGCGGTGCTTCAGCGTCTGGAGCGCATGGAGCGGCGGCTCACGCTCGCCGGAGATTCCGTACGCGGTGAGCTCCCCCCGCCCCCCGAGCTCGCCGTGGCCGCGACCGGCGACGGCGAGGTCGCGGTTTCCGGCGGCGCGGCCGGTGCCGCCTCGGCCGGGGGTGGCTTGTCGGCAGCCCGGGCCGCCGCCGCGGCCGCGGCCGGCCGACGGGCGACCACCGGCAGTTCCGGCGGCCGGGCAGCGCCTCAGCCGGTCCCGGTTTCGGCGACCGTTGCTCCCACGTCGGCTGCTGCTCCGGGGGCGGTGGCCGGGCCTGATCATGACGACGAGCCGCCGTGGGACGACGAGCCGGAGCCCGACTTCGAGCAGGCCGAGCCCGCGCCTCGGGTTGAACCCGCGCCTGCGGCTGAGGCTGTGGGCCCGGCTGAGGATGCGGGCCGGGGCGAAGCTGTGTCGCGGGATGGGGCTGCGTCACGGGGTGAGGCGGGCGGGAGAGCCGCGGGTTCTTCGCCGTCGGTGCCGCCCCAGGTGACCCGGCGGAGTGAGCCGGCCGGGGTGCTGCCCGACGCGCCGGAGGAGCCGGGGGCGGCCGCGGTCAACGCGGGCGTGCCGGGTGCACTCGACGTGACGGCCGTGCGCGAAGTGTGGCCGGAAATCGTCACCGCGATCGGCCGCCAGAGTAAGAAGGTGGCGGCGCTCGCCTCCGGGGCCACGGTGCGTGACCTCGACGGTGACACCGTTGTGCTGACGTTCCGGTTCCCGGCCCACGCGCGGATGGTCGCGCCCGAGGCGTCGGTGATCTCCAATGCGCTCTACGAGGCACTCGGCGGCCGCTGGCAGGTCCGTTGCGAGGTGGCCGGTGAGGGCGGGGCGGTCGCTCCGACGTCCGGTGCCCCGAGCCGTGGCGCGTCACCCGGCAACGGCGGCGGTCCCGCGCGCAACGGATCGGGCGGCAGCCCGGCGGCCCCGCGCGCCCAGGCCGCGCCCGTCGGCGGCCAGCAGGCAGTCCGCGCCTCTGAGCGGGCCCCGCAGAGCCGCCGCCGGGCCGAGGACGTCCCACCCCCGAGCGACGACGACTGGCCGGAACCGGCCAAACCGGGTGGCCTGTCCGCGACCGTAGCCCCGGCCGCGGTCGAACAGCCGGCCGACGACGAGGACGACTGGCCCGAGGTCCGCGCGGTCGGCGGCCCGGCGGGGAACCCGGGCGCCGCCTCGCCTGACAACGCCCGGCCCGGTGCCGAACACTCGGCCGCCGGCAACTCGGAGGCGCGCTCGGCCGGCGCCGCGAGCAATTCGGGCGCGGCATCTCCCGACAACGCCCGGCTCGATGCCGATCACTCGGCGGTCGGCTTCGGTGGCAGGTCGGTGAGTGCCGCTGGCACTTCCGGCGCGGCATCGTCTGACGACTCGGCGGCGCACCCGGGTGGCACGGCGGATGGCAATGACAGCTCGCCGCGCGCGGGGATTGCCGGCGGTGGCTCGCCCGGGGTGTCCGATGCCATGAACCGGGACGACTCGGAGCCGTCAGCGCAGCGAGGCCGGGGTGCACTACCGGCCTCGACCGGCGGCGACGGGCCGATGGGTGCGGCGGCGATCGATCGGGGCGACGGCGCCAGCGCGCCCGGCCGGAGCGGAGCCGCGCCCGGGGGGAGCGGAGCCGCGCCCGGCGTTGACGGGCCCGATGCCGCAGCGATGGGCTCGCCGGCTGGGCGAAGTTCCGGCGCGAGCGCGGCCGGACCCTCCGACCACGCGGCAGGTCCGGCCGGGACTGAAACGGCTGGGCCGCCCGATCGCGACGGCGGCGGCCGGGCCGGCGGAGGCATCTCCGGTCAAGAAGCGAGCAGCGCGGCTGGCCAAGGAGCGTCCGGTAGTCCGAGCGCCGGCGGACAGGGGGCCGGCGGTCGGAGTGTGGCCGGCCCCGGAGCGCCCGGCGGTCAGGGTGCGCCCGGCGGTCAGGGTGCGCCCGGCGGGCCGGGTGCGGGCGGCGGGTCGGCTGGGGCGTTGGCGGCCGCGCGGGCTGCGGCCAAGGCGGCCGCTGGGGCCGGGGTGGCGCAACGGCCGGACGGGTCGGCGGCCGGAGACGGTGGGGCGCCAGGGGGCGCGGGCTCCGGGCGTACGGGAAACGGGCGTAACGCCGCGCCCAGCAGTGGGTTGGCGGCGGCGCGGGCGGCGGCGGCTGCCGCGGCCAATGCGCGCAGCGCGGGTGGCAAGCCGACGGCGGGCAACTCGGCCTGGTCCGACGGGTCGATGACCGAGGAGGCGCCCTATGACCCGGAATATGACGGGTCTTCGGGTGCGCCGAGTTATGAGGGGTTCGATCCGGGGGACGAGCCGCTTGACGACGTGATTGACGAGAAGACCGCTCGGGAGAGCAGTGAGCAGCAGGCGATGCGGCTGCTTCAGGAGGCATTCGGCGCGGAGAAGATTGGCGAAAGCTGATTCTCCGGCGCGCCGATCGGGGCGGTCGTGGCTAATGGGGCGGGGCGGGCCGTGGCGGCTACGCTGGGCGCGGTGCTCGGCCGTGGTGGTATTGACGGCCGTCACCTGGGATGACCTAAACGACTTTTGAGGAGCGGTGCGATGCGCCCCGGTGGACAGCCGAACATGCAGCAGATCATGAAGCAGGCGCAGAAGATGCAGCAGCAGGTCGCCCAGGCGCAGGCCGAGCTGGCCGAGGCCGAGTTGACCGGCACCGCCGGCGGCGGGCTGGTGACCGTGGTCGTGACCGGGCTGGGCGAATACAAGTCGGTGAAGATCGATCCCAAGGCGGTCGACCCGGAGGACGTCGAGACTCTCGAAGACCTCGTGCTCGCGGCGATTCACAACGCGGCCGAGGCGCAGCGGGAGCTGACCGAGGAAAAGATGGGTCCGGCGACCGGCGGCCTGTCTCTGCCGGGGTTCTGATCCCGTGTACGAAGGCGCCATCCAGGACCTGATCGATGAGCTGGGGCGGCTGCCGGGCGTCGGCCCGAAAAGCGCCCAGCGCATCGCCTTCCACGTGCTTTCCGCCGATTCGGTCGACGTCAACCGGCTCGCCACCGCGCTGCGCCGGGTCAAGGAGCAGGTGCGTTTCTGCACGATCTGCTTCAACGTGGCCGAGGAGGAGCAGTGCCGGGTCTGCCGCGACACCCGCCGCACCAACGAGGTGCTGTGTGTGGTCGAGGAGCCCAAGGACATCGTGGCGGTCGAGCGGACGGGTGAGTTCCGCGGGCGCTACCACGTCCTGGG
Organism: Actinoplanes sp. NPDC051411; assembly: GCF_040682075.1. NCBI lineage: Bacteria > Bacillati > Actinomycetota > Actinomycetes > Micromonosporales > Micromonosporaceae > Actinoplanes > Actinoplanes sp. NPDC051411. The sequence continues at coordinate 73,184 of NZ_JBFBAD010000028.1, forward strand.
TGGCGCCATCAATCCGCTCGAGGGCATCGGGCCGGACAACCTGCGCATCCGCGAACTGCTGCTCAGGTTGGGTACGGGCGAGGTCAAGGAGTTGATTCTCGCCACAGATCCGAACACGGAGGGTGAGGCCACGGCGACTTATCTGGCGCTGATGGTCAAGCCGATGGGCATCGCGGTCACCCGTTTGGCCAGTGGCCTGCCGGTGGGTGGAGACCTCGAGTACGCCGATGAGATCACCCTTGGTCGGGCGTTCGAGGGACGTCGAGCGGTCTAGATCCACTTTCCGTAACAGGATCATCACAGCCCGACAGCGTTTTAGCCCGGATTCACTGTTTGCAGGCCATCTACGCGGTAGTTTCCGATTGTTCGGGGCCAGAGGTCACAGTCGCATCACGAGGGAGACACGGAACCACCCGCGTACCGTCGGCGAACTTGACCCGAGGCGCCCATTAGGTGAATGTTCCTTCCGATGGCGGCCACACCCGCCGTCGAGTGCCTTCGTGGCATCGGTCTGATCTGACCGAGCGTGACGAGGGTCGGCACTCGAGGCATGCGATAACCGATCGGTTGCCGTTCGCTACGTGGGCCATCGTCACCGGTCGCAAGGGTCATCGCTGTCCCTCGCTCCGGCGACCGTGGGCTCCCGTGCGTACTGGCCGCCGGGAGAGGACCGGCGAATAGATGTCGCTTGGCCCAGAGGCGTCGATCACGGACGAGTCGACGACGCCCGTTGCCGACGCGGCTGATGAGCGGAGCATCGGCGAGAAAGTGATCGCCGGTCGGTCGCTCAAGCAGATCGCCTGGCGCCGTCTGAAGAGGGACAGGGTGGCGATCGCCGGTGGCATCGTCGTCATTCTTCTGATCATCGTCGCGCTCATCGCTCCGCTGCTGACCAAATGGCTCGGTCATCCGATCGACGAGTTCCACAACGATCAGATCGACCCGACCTTCAGCACGCCGATCGGCAAGTTCGGTGGCATCAGCCGGCAGTTCATCTTCGGTGTCGAGCCGACCACCGGCCGTGACGTGTTCAGCCGGATCGTGTACGGCGCTCAGACGTCGCTGTCGGTCGCGTTCCTCTCCGCCTTCGTCTCCACGATCCTCGGCACGATCTTCGGTCTCGCCGCCGGTTATCTCGGTGGCTGGATCGACGCGGTGATCAGCCGGGTGATGGACTTCCTGCTCGCCTTCCCGCAGCTGCTGTTCGCCATCGCGCTCGTGTCGGTGCTGCCGGCCTCGTTCGCCGGGCTCGGCGGCCGATGGTCGCGTGTGCTCGTGCTGGTGGGCGTCATCGGGTTCTTCGGCTGGCCCTACATCGGCCGAATCGTTCGTGGTCAAACCCTGTCGCTGCGCGAACGTGAGTTCGTCGAAGCGTCTCGAAGCCTCGGTGCGCGTTCGCCGCGCATTCTCTTCCGTGAGCTGCTGCCTAACCTGGCCGCCCCGATCCTCGTCTACACGACGCTGATCATTCCGACCAACATCCTTACCGAGGCGGCACTGAGCTTCCTCGGCGTCGGTATCCCGCCGCCGAATCCGTCTTGGGGCGGCATGTTGTCGGACGCCGTGTCTACCTACCGGACCGACCCCATGTACATGATCATTCCGGGCGGAATGATCTTCATCATCGTGCTGGCCTTCAACCTCTTCGGTGACGGCCTCCGCGATGCGCTGGACCCGAAAGCCCGCTGACACAGGGGCTGTGGAAAGAAAAACCGCATGATCGGCGGGCCGGGGCGGTTCGCTGTTCGAGAAGGTAGGAGTTTAGGTGGCACGCACAAAGGCGATAGCGGCAGCGGGTATCGCCGCCGCTATCGGATTGACAACCGCCGCGTGCGGCGGGGGCAGCGACTCGAAGTCAACCAGCGGCGGCTCGACGAACGGCAAGTCCGCGTACAACGCGGCCGTCACGAGCGTGGTGAACGCCAGCGCGAAGAAGGGCGGCACGCTCAACCTCTGGTCCGCTCAGGACGTCGACAGCCTGGACCCCGCCCGGGCGTACTACGCGTTCGTGTGGAACCTCAACCGGCTCTACACCCGCAAGCTGGTCGACTACGCCGCCAAGCCGGGCAAGGACGGCCTGACGCTGGTGCCCGACCTGGCCTCGGCCGAGCCGACGATCAGCGCCGACAAGAAGACCTACACCTTCAAGCTGCGTAGCGGCGTCAAGTTCGACGACGGCAGCGCGATCACGTCGAAGGACATCAAGTACGGCATCGAGCGCGTCTGGGCCACCGATGTCATCTCGGGTGGTCCGGTCTACCTCCCGGGCCTGCTCGACCAGGGCCAGAAGTACCCCGGCCCGTACAAGGACAAGGACCCGAACCACCTGGGTCTGAAGACCGTCGAGACGCCGGACGACTCGACGATCATCTTCCACCTGGCGAAGCCGTCCTCGGACTTCCTGTACCTGCTCGCGATGCCCGGCTCGGGCCCGGTTCCGCAGAAGCGGGACACCGGCGCGAAGTACGGCCTGGCCCCGGCCTCGTCCGGCCCCTACATGTTCAAGCCGGGCGGCATCGTCCCCGGTAAGAGCGTGGCCTGGGTCCGTAACCCGAACTGGGACCCGGCGACCGACCCGATCCGTAAGGCGCTCCCGGACGCGGTCAACCTGACGGTCACCACCAACCAGGACGACCTCGACAGCCGGCTCACCGCGGGCACGGCCGACCTGGACGCCGGCCAGACCGGTGTGCAGACCGCCGCCCGGGCCAAGATCCTGCAGGACCCGACGCTGAAGGCGAACGCCGACGACCCGGTCACCGGCTTCCTCCGTTACGCCGGCCTGGTCACGTCGGTCAAGCCGCTGGACAACATCGACTGCCGTAAGGCGGTCATCTACGCGGCCGACCCGACCAGCATGCAGACCGCCTTCGGCGGCCCGGTCGCCGGTGGCGACATCGGCACCAACATGCTGCCCGGCACGATCGGCGGCTCGGACACCAACTACGACCCGTTCGGTCGTCTGCAGGGCAAGCCGCAGCCGGACAAGGCGAAGCAGGCTCTGGCCGCGTGTGGCAAGCCGAACGGCTTCGACGTGACGATCACGGCTCGTAACAACCGCGACACCGAGGTCAAGGCCGCCGAGGCGCTGCAGGCGTCGCTCAAGGCGGTCGGCATCAACGCCACGATCGCTCAGTACGACGGTGCGCAGCAGGCCTCGATCACCGGCTCGCCGGACAACGTGGCCAAGAAGAACTACGGCATCATCATGGCCGCCTGGGGCGCCGACTACCCGACCGGTTCGGGCTACATGCAGCCGCTGGTCGACAGCCGCTTCATCCCGGCGAACGGTAACTACAACCTCCCCGAGATCAAGGACCCCTCGATCGACGCCCTGTTCGACAAGGCGCAGCTCGAGACCGATCCGGCGGCGGCCAACGACGACTACAGCCAGATCAACCACAAGGTCATGGAAGGCGCTTACTACCTGCCCGTCGTGTCGTCGAAGGCGCTCAACTACCGCAACCCGCGGCTCACGAACGTCTACTACCACAACGCGTTCGGTCAGATCGACTTCCAGGCGCTCGGCGTCAGCGACGGCAAGTAACAGTCGCCGCACCCCTATAGCAACGAGCATTTCGAAGGGTTGGTGAAGGCCGCCCACAGGTGGGCGGGCATCGTTCCGGACCGGATCGGTGCCCGCCTCTCCTTCGGCCGATAATCGTGCTGACATACATCATCCGGCGCCTGATCAACGCGGTTATCACACTGCTCGTGGTTACAGCAGTGACCTTCGCCGTCTTCTTCATGGTCCCGAAGCTGACCGGAAGCGACCCGGCGCTGCTCTACATCGGAAAAACCTCCGACGCGGCGGCGATCCAGGGCATCCGGATCAAGATGGGACTGAACGACCCGATCCCCGTGCAGTACGGCAAGTTCCTCAAGGGCCTGGTGGCCGGCCGTGACTACGCCAACGGCCCGGACGTCACCCACTGCCCGGCGCCCTGCCTGGGCTACTCGTTCAAGACCGACCAGGAGGTCACGCCGCTGCTGCTGCACGACCTGCCGGTCACCTTCTCGCTGGCCATCGGCGCGGCGATCCTCTGGCTGATCATGGGCGTCGCGACCGGCGTCATCTCCGCGCTTCGAAGAGGAAGCATTCTCGACCGGGGGGTGATGACCGGCGCACTGGCCGGCGTTTCCTTACCGGTCTACTTCACGGGTCTGCTCAGCTCGGCCGTGTTCGTCTACTGGCTGGGGTGGCTACCCGAGGGCCAGTACGTGCCCATCAACGAGAATCCGGGCCAGTGGTTCGTCCAGCTGCTGCTGCCCTGGATCACGCTGGCGTTCCTGTTCGCCGCCACGTACGCCCGGCTGACGCGGGCCAACATGCTCGAGACGCTCGGCGAGGACTACGTGCGTACGGCGAGAGCGAAGGGCCTTCCCGAGCGCACCGTCATCGGAAAGCATGCGCTGCGGTCCGGCCTGACCCCGATCGTCACGATCTTCGGTCTCGACCTCGGTGCCCTGCTCGGTGGCGCCGTGCTCACCGAGAACGTCTTCAACCTGCGGGGTCTCGGCTGGCAGGCGCTCACCGCGATCCGGGGCAACGACCTGCCCGTGATCCTGGGCGTAACGTTGATCGCCGCGTTCTTCATCGTTTTCGCGAACCTGGTCGTGGACCTCGTCTACGGCCTCATCGACCCGCGTGTGCGGCTGGGCTGAGGGAGAGTCAGTTGTCCATCGGCGCCACGAACCCCCGGCCGTTCCTCGACATCAAGGACCTCACGGTCCGGTTCGAGACCGACGACGGCATCGTCCAGGCGGTCACCGAGTCGAGCTTCACCCTGGAAAAGGGTCAGACGCTCGGCATCGTCGGCGAGTCCGGCTCCGGCAAGAGCGTGACCTCGCTCGCCGTGCTCGGCCTGCACCGCACCCGCAGCAACGCCAAGGTCACCGGTGAGATCTGGCTCGAAGACGACGAACTCGTCACCGCCACCGACGAGCAGGTGCGCAAGCTGCGCGGCGGCAAAATGGCGATGATCTTCCAGGACCCGCTGAGCGCGATGCACCCGTACTTCACGGTCGGGGCGCAGATCGTCGAGGCGTACCGGATCCACCACCCGGGCGTCAACAAGAAGGTCGCGCGCGAGCGGGCGATCGACATGCTGGACCGGGTCGGCATCCCGCAGCCGTCGCGCCGGTTCAACGACTACGCCCACCAGTTCTCGGGCGGCATGCGGCAGCGCGCGATGATCGCGATGGCGCTGGTCAACGACCCGGCTCTGCTGATCGCCGACGAGCCGACGACGGCGCTCGACGTGACCGTGCAGGCCCAGATCCTCGACCTGATCCGTGACCTGCAGGAGGAGTTCGGCTCCGCGGTCATCATGATCACTCACGACCTGGGCGTGGTGGCCGAGCTGGCCGACGACGTGCTGGTCATGTACGGCGGCAAGATCATCGAAAAGGGTCCCGCCCTCGAGGTGTTCCAGAACCCGCAGCACCCCTACACCTGGGGCCTGCTCGGCTCGATGCCGCGGCTCGACCGCGACGTCCGCGACCGCCTGACCCCGGTCAAGGGCACCCCGCCGAGCCTGATCAACCTGCCGTCCGGGTGCGCATTCCACCCGCGCTGCCCGTTCGCGGGCCGCAACGGCGACCGGTCGTTCACCGAGGTGCCGGTGCTGCGCGGCGGGACCCACTCGGTCGCGTGTCACCTCCCGCCGGAGGAGCGCACGAAGATCTTCCAGCAGGAAATCCTGCCGAACCTCTGAGCGGAGTGAAGTAGATGACCGAGAACCTGCTCGAGGTCTCCGGACTGGAGAAGCATTTCCCGATCACCAAGGGCCTGTTCAGGCGCGCGGTCGGCGCGGTCCGCGCGGTCGACGGCATCGACCTCGAAGTGCGCCAGGGTGAGACGCTGGGCCTGGTCGGCGAGTCGGGTTGCGGCAAGTCGACCGCCGGCCGGCTGTTCACCCGCATCCTCGAGCCGACCGCTGGCAAGATCATCTTTGAGGGCCAGGACGTCAGCCACAAGACGGTGTCGCAGATGCGGCCCCTCCGGCGCGACGTGCAGATGATCTTCCAGGACCCGTACTCGTCGCTCAACCCGCGGCACACGGTCGGCTCGATCATCTCGGCGCCGCTGCAGATCCAGGACATCCCGACCCCGCAGGGCCTCAAGAAGGCCGTGCAGGACCTCCTGGAACTGGTCGGCCTCAACCCCGAGCACTACAACCGCTACCCGCACGAGTTCTCCGGCGGGCAGCGGCAGCGCATCGGCATCGCCCGGGCGCTGGCCCTGCGACCCAAGCTGATCGTGGCCGACGAGCCGGTCTCCGCACTCGACGTGTCCATTCAGGCCCAGGTCGTCAACCTCCTCGACGACCTGCAGCGCGAATTCGACCTGACCTACGTCTTCATCGCCCACGACCTGTCGGTCGTCCGGCACATCTCGAACCGGGTCGCGGTCATGTACCTCGGCAAGATCGTCGAGATCGCCGACCGCGCCGACCTCTACAAGAACCCGCGGCACCCCTACACGGTCGCCCTGATGTCGGCGGTGCCGGTGCCCGACCCGGCCCGGCGCGACAAGGCCCAGCGAGACCGGGTGCTGCTCACCGGCGACGTGCCGAGCCCGATCAACCCGCCCTCGGGCTGCCGGTTCCGCACCCGCTGCTGGAAGGCGCAGGACATCTGCGCCACCGAGGAACCGCCGCTGGTCACCCGGCTCGACGACCCGGAGAGCCACCGCACCGCCTGCCACTTCCCGGTGGTGGAGGACGAGACCGTCGTCGGCCGCCGGCCCGCGGCGACGCCGGCCTGAGAGAACGAGAGCCGGCTCGGCCGCCGACGGCTTGAGATGTACGCGGGTACGGGTCGACGGTCGCTGGGCGGTCCCGGCCTGCGGCGTGCGCGGGTCGGCCGCCGTCGGGCGGTGACGGCTTGGGACGTAGGCGGGTGCGGGTCGAACGGTCGCGGCGTGCGCGGGTCGGCCGCCGTCGGGCGGTGACGGCTCGGGACGTAGGCGGGTACGGGTCGACGGTTATGGCGTGCGCGGGTGGGCTGCTGCTTGACGGTGACCGATGGGCGTTTGCGGGGCGGCCGCCGCTCGGCGGGTGCGGGGTGGGGCGTGCGGGAACGCGGCGGCCGTCGTTGGGCGGTCGCGGCCTGGGGCGTACCGAAGAAGGCGCTCGCGAAAGTCGCGGGCGGCCTCCCTCACGGTGTCGATCTGGGGTTCAGCCCTCGGGGCGGTTGAGGATGCCGACGACGACCTGGTGAACCGCGCCGAGGTCGGCCGGGTCCTTGAGGGTCGCCTTGCCGCCGGTCACCGTGTACCACTCGTCGGCCTCCCGGTATTGCACCCGGAGGGTGAGCTTGTCGCCGTCGAGTTCGCTGCGCAGCGTGAGCTCGCCGGTGACGACGCCGACCTCGTCGGTCATCACCCCGCCCGGCCCGGCGACCAGATCGCTCGTCTTCGAGTCCATCAGCACTTCTCCAACATGTCGGCCAGCGCGGACTTCTCCGCGGTGGTGACCGTGAGCTTCCAGTGGGTCTTCACCGCGATCCAGCTTTCCGCATAATGGCACCAGTTGTCGGTCGCCGGGGGTTTCCAGGTCGACGGATCCTGGTCGCCTTTGGACCGGTTGGAGCCGGCCGACACCGCGACCAACTGCGGGTCGTCGAGGTCGTTGGCGAAATCCTCGCGCTTGTCGGTGGTCCACGACGCGGCGCCCGAGCGCCACGCGTTGGCCAGCGGAACCACGTGATCGATGTCGACCTGGGTCGGCGAGGTCAGCGTCTTGTCGTCGTAGACGCTCTTCCACGTGCCGGCGACCACGTTGCAGCCGGAGAGCTTGACCTTGGAGCCGTCGCGTTTGAGCACCGAGTCGCGCACGTCGCAGTTCTTGCCGGTGCTGCGCCAATGGGGGAACTTTTCGCGGCTGTAGCCCTTCATCGACGCGGGCTTGCCGATCTCGAGTTTGCCGAGCTCCTGGGAGGCGGTCTTGGCGCTGCCGGTGGCGGTCACGTGAGGGTCGACCGTGGTGGAGCCGGTCGGCTCCGCCTGCACTTTGCAGCCGGCGCTGGTCAGTGCGATGGTCGCGGCGGTCAGAAGGGCCAAAGTCCTTTGAGGAGCACGAGTTGCCACGTACGCCAGCCTAGGTGCGCGGCGTCCGGTCTGCCCGACTCGTCATCCCCGGGCCCTTTCTCCCGTGATTTGTTGTCGGCCGCCGGGATGAATCCCGGCGGCCCAAGAGGATGACTACTACCTCGCGCGGTTGATCGCGCTGTTCACGGCCTTGATCGAGGCGCTGACGATGTTGGCGTCGATGCCGACGCCCCACACCGTGCGGTCGCCGACCTCGACCTCGACGTAGGCCGCGGCCTGGGCGTCGCCGCCCGAGGTCAGCGCGTGCTCGGCGTAATCGAGGACCCGGGCCTGGATGCCCAGCGGCAGCACCGCCTGCACGAACGCGTCGATCGGGCCGTTGCCGACGCCGACCAGCGGGCGCCGCGCGCCGCGGTGGATGACCTCGACGTCGATCTCGACCTTGCCGTCGACCGTCGCGGTGCTGTAACGCTCCATCTTGAAGGCGGCGCCGATCTGGTGCTCGATCAGGTATTCGGCCGCGAAGATCTCCCACATCGCGTCCGGGCTGACCTCGCCGCCCTCCTCGTCGGTGTGCTGCTGCACCACGCCGGAGAACTCGATCTGCAGACGCCGCGGCAGGTCGAGCTTGTGCTCCTCCTTCATGATGTACGCCACGCCGCCCTTGCCGGACTGCGAGTTGACCCGGATGACCGCCTCGTAGCTGCGGCCGAGGTCCTTGGGGTCGATCGGCAGGTAGGGCACGCCCCAGGTGAACTTGTCGATCTCGACCCCGGCGGCGTCGGCGTCGGCCTGCAGGAACGCGAAGCCCTTCTTGATCGCGTCCTGGTGGGAGCCGGAGAACGCGGTGTAGACCAGGTCACCGACGTACGGGTGGCGCTCGTGCACCGGCAGCTGGTTGCAGTATTCGACGGTGCGCTTGACCTCGTCGATGTCCGAGAAGTCGATCATCGGGTCGATGCCCTGGGAGAACAGGTTGAGCCCCAGCGTGACCAGGTCGACGTTGCCGGTGCGCTCGCCGTTGCCGAACAGGCAGCCCTCGATGCGGTCGGCGCCGGCCAGCAGGCCCAGCTCGGCGGCGGCCACCGCGGTGCCGCGGTCGTTGTGCGGGTGCAGGCTCAGGATCACCGACTGGCGCCGGGGCAGGTGGCGGTGCATCCACTCGATGGAGTCGGCGTAGACGTTGGGCGTCGCCATCTCGACCGTCGCCGGCAGGTTGATGATCAGCGGCCGGTCCGGAGTGGGGTCGATGACCTCGATCACCGCCGAGCAGATCTCCAGCGCGTAGTCCAGCTCGGTGCCCGTGTAGGACTCGGGCGAGTATTCGTAGAAGATGTCGGTGTCCGGAGTGTGGATCTCCTGGTATTTCTTGCACAGTCGGGCCGCGCTGGTCGCGATGTCGGTGATCCCGTCCTTGTCCAGGCCGAAGACCACCCGGCGCTGCAGCACCGACGTCGAGTTGTAGATGTGGACGATGGCCCGCCTGGCCCCGCGCAGCGACTCGAAGGTGCGGTCGATCAGGTGCTCCCGGCACTGCGTCAGCACCTGGATGGTGACGTCGTCGGGGATCAGGTCCTGCTCGATCAGCTGGCGGATGAAGTCGAAGTCGGTCTGCGACGCGGCCGGGAAGCCGACCTCGATCTCCTTGTAGCCCATCTGCACCAGCAGCATGAACATGCGCCGCTTGCGCTCGGGGGACATCGGGTCGATCAGGGCCTGGTTGCCGTCCCGCAGGTCGACCGCGCACCAGCGCGGGGCTTTGTCGACGACCTGGGTGGGCCATTGCCGGTCGGGCAGCGAGATCGAGAACTGCTGTTGGTAAGGCTGGTAGCGCTCGAACGGCATGGCACTGGGGCGCTGAGTTTTAAACGGATCGGACATTACGGATGCTCCTGAAAGGGCGAGGCCTGGTCAGGCGGCGCGCGTCAACTCCGCGACGAGGTGCCGGCCTGGAATGGGGCCTCGTCGCGGCAGCGAAGAAGGAGTCCGTGCCACATATCGCGAATCACCCTACGTGATCAAGTTGGACGTGGCTAACTCTACGCCCGGATCGTGGGAAGAGCCCTACTGCGCTGGAGGGACGCTGGGCTGACCGGACGGAACCTGGATCGCCGGCGGCAACGAAGGGCTCTCGGTGCTCATCGGCTGCCCCGGCACCTCGGGCCCGGGCAGCGCCACCGTGGCCGGGCCGGCGCCGGTGCTGACCAGCGTGAGCGTGCCGAAGCCGACCCGGGCCGCGGTCAACAGGCCGTCCGGCTGGTAGCAGTAGATGCCGACGTCGACCGGGGCACTCAGCGCGGCCGCGATCGTGTCGACCGAGAAACAGCTGCCCTTGGCCCCGGACAGGGGCTGCACCGCGCCGACCGAGAGCGGGGCCTGCCGGTCGGTGAAGACCGTGAGCGCGGGCCGGAACAGCCGCTCGACCTGGGGGTCGTATTCGGCCGGCACCTTCTTGCCCGGGTTGGCCACCCGTACGCAGGTCGGCGTGATCGGCTGCTGCGGCGAGCTCATGGTGCACTGATAGACGCCGGCCCGGGTCGAGACGATCGAGACGTCGGCCGAGCCGCCGAGCGCGCCGCCCGAGACGTCGACCCGCCAGGTGCCGTCGGCCGCGGACGTGGCGACCACGTTGCGGGCCAGGCCGTCGCCGTCGTCCAGCGAATAGAGCGCGGCGTACGCGTGGTCCTGGGCCAGGGTCGCGAGCCCGGCCAGGTCGGCGCGGGCGTCCGGGGCGTCGGGGACCAGTGAGGGCGGAGGCGTCGTCGGCGCCGGGGCCGGATCGTCGTGGCCGCACGCCGCCAGAGCCAGGGTCAGCAGGGCGGCAGCCGACACGGACAAACCGCGTCGGGACATCGAGCGTGGGCGCACCGAGACATTCTCGCCTCCGAGGCCCGTAACGGTCGTCGTCGACACGCCTTCGCGGCCGGCCGGCCGGAATCTGGGATCGCCTGTCGGCCGGTGCGAGGCCCGCGACTAATGTGGTTCCGACTGACCTGACCCCGAAGGAATTGGTTCCCGTGGCCCTGGTGGTGCAGAAATACGGCGGCTCGTCCGTCGCGACCGCGGAGCGGATCAAGCGTGTGGCGGAGCGCATCGTCGCGGCCCGCAAAGCCGGCGACGACGTCGTGGTCGTGGTGTCGGCGATGGGTGACACGACGGACGAACTGGTCGACCTGGCCAACCAGGTCAGCCCGCTGCCGCCCGGCCGCGAGCTCGACATGCTGCTCACCGCGGGCGAGCGCATCTCGATGGCGCTGCTGGCGATGGCCATCCACAACCTGGGCTACGAGGCCCGGTCATACACCGGCTCCCAGGCCGGCGTGCTGACCACCTCGACGCACGGCAAGGCGCGCATCATCGACGTGACGCCGGGCCGCCTGCGCACCGCGCTCGACGAGGGCGCGATCGCGATCGTGGCCGGGTTCCAGGGCGTCTCGCAGGACACCAAGGACATCACGACCCTGGGCCGCGGCGGCTCCGACACCACCGCGGTGGCCCTGGCGGCCGCGCTGCACGCCGACGTCTGCGAGATCTACACCGACGTGGACGGCGTTTTCACCGCCGACCCGCGCATCGTCCCCGACGCCCGGCACATCCAGCGCATCACCTATGAGGAGATGCTCGAGCTCGCGGCCGGCGGGGCGAAGGTGCTGATGTTGCGATGCGTGGAATACGCGCGCCGCTTCAAGGTGCCGATCCACGTACGCTCTTCGTACTCGAACAAAGAAGGCACGCTCGTCACCGGCTCGATGGAGGACCCTGACGTGGAACAAGCGTTGATCACCGGGGTCGCCCACGACCCGAGCGAGGCGAAGATCACGGTGGTCGGGGTGCCCGACGAGCCGGGCGCCGCGGGCCGCATCTTCAACACGGTGGCCCAGGCCGAGATCAACATCGACATGATCGTGCAGAACGTGTCGACCGAGGGCACCGGCCGCACCGACATCTCGTTCACGCTGCCCAAGGCCGACGGCCCGACCGCGATGGCGGCTCTCGACAAGATCAAGGAAGAGATCAAGTTCAAGAGCCTGCTCTTCGACGACCACATCGGCAAGGTGTCGCTGATCGGCGCCGGCATGCGGTCGCACCCGGGCGTCGCGGCCACGTTCTTCGCGGTCATCGGCGAGGCCGGGGTCAACATCGAGATGATCTCGACCTCGGAGATCCGGGTCTCGGTAGTCTGCCGCGACACCGACCTCGAAACCGCGGTGCGCGCCGTCCACGAGCAGTTCGAGCTGGGCGGCGGCGAAACCGCCGTCGTCTACGCGGGCACCGGGCGCTAAGAGGCCTCGATGGCGCAGCCCACGCTCGCCGTCGTCGGAGCCACCGGCTCCGTCGGGACAGTCATGCGCGAATTGCTGACCTCCCGGCGCAACGTCTGGGGTGAGATCCGGCTGATCGCGTCCGCGCGGTCGGCCGGCAAGCAGCTGGCCTGCCGCGGCGAACAGCTGACGGTCCGCGAGCTGACACCGGAGGCGTTCGACGGCGTCGACGTGGCGATGTTCGACGTGCCCGACGAGGTCTCGCTCGAATGGGCGCCGATCGCCGTCGAGCGTGGCGCGATCGTGGTCGACAACTCGGCCGCGTTCCGCATGGAGCCCGACGTGCCGCTGGTCGTCCCCGAGGTCAACCGCGAGGCGCTGCGCCACCGCCCGCGGCAGATCGTGGCCAATGCCAACTGCACGGTGATGGCCATGATCATGGCGATCGCCCCGCTCCACAACGAATACGGCCTGCGCGAACTGGTGCTCGCCTCCTACCAGGCCGCCTCGGGGGCCGGTCAGTTCGGCGTCGACACGCTGCACGACCAGCTCAGCAAGGTCGCCGGCGACCGGCTGCTCGGCTCCCGCCCGGGCAACGTGCGCCAGGCGGTCGGCGACGATCTGGGCCCGTTCCCGGCACCGCTCGCGCTCAACGTGGTGCCCTGGTCGGGCGTGCCGGAGGCGCTCGGCTGGTCGTCCGAGGAACTCAAACTGCGCAACGAATCGCGCAAGATCCTCGGCATCCCGGCGCTCAAGGTCTCGGCCACGTGCGTACGCGTGCCGGTCGTCACCGGCCACTCGATCGCCGTGCACGCGGTCTTCGGCTCCGAGGTCAACGCCGAGGGCGCCCGCCAGGCGCTGCGCAACGCCCCCGGCGTGATCCTGGTCGACGACCCGGAGGCGGGCGAGTTCCCGATGCCGATCGACGCGGTCGGCACCGACCCGTCCTGGGTCGGCCGCATCCGCCGCGCGATGGACGACCCGCGGGCCCTCGACCTCTTCATCACCGGCGACAACATGCGCAAGGGAGCCGCCCTCAACACGGTGGAGATCGCCGAACTCCTGGCCGCCGAGATCAGCAAACGGTGACCGACGACATCTGCGAGGTCGTGATCACGGCGGCCGACCCGTCGTGGCTGGCGGCCTTCACCACGCGGCTGGTCGAGGACCGGCTGGCCGCCTGCGGGCAGCAGGTGGCGGCGATCCGTTCGATCTACCGGTGGGACGGCGCGGTGCAGGACGACCCGGAGGCGCGGGTGGCGCTGCACACGCGGCTCGCCCTGGTCGACCGCATCGTCGAGCGGGCCAACACCGAGCATCCCTATGACGTGCCGTGCGTGCTGGCTCTGCCGGTCGTCGGCGGCAACCCGGCGTACCTGGATTGGGTACGCCAGGAAACGCTCGACACCTAATCGAGTAAGTCCCAGTGGTAACCCCTGCGGGCGGGGAGATCAGCTGACGCCGGCCTCGAGGTCGGCTCGGGTGAGCAGTGCGCGCAGCGTGATGCCGTCGGCGGCCAGGGCCTGGGCGCCGCCCTCCTGGCGGTCGATCACGCAGAGGGCATGGTCGACGTGTGCGCCCAGCTTTCGCAGCTCGTCGGTCGAGATGACGACCTGGCCGCCGGAGGTGACCACGTCCTCGACGACCAGGACCCGGCGGCCGGCCACCTCGGCGCCCTCGGCGAGGCGGGCGGTGCCGTACTTCTTGGCCTCCTTGCGGACGAAGGCCGTCGGCAGCTTGGCGTGCCGGGCCACCGCGGTCACCACCGCGATGCCGCCCATCTCCAGTCCGGCCAGCACCTCGGTGCCCTCGGGCACCAGCACGGCCATCTCGGCGGCGAGCCGGTCGAGCAGCTCCGGGTCGGCCTCGAACTGGTACTTGTCGAAATATTCGTTCGCGGTGCGGCCCGAGCGCAGGACGAACTCGCCGGTCAGCCGGCTCACGGCGCGGACGTGTCGCGCAAGGTCAGAGTCAGTCACGTCACAAGCCTCGCAGGCCGTCCCGCGCGAATGAACGGCACCCCACACGTAACCACTCAGCAACCGACAAAACGTGCCGATCAGAGGATCATGCAGACCAACCCGCACCGGTGGTTCGGCGTCGGGCACAGCGGCGTGTCCGCTTCCCGGACGGCGGGCGCCCAGGCCGCGGCCGAGGCGATCGGCGGCCGTACGCCGAAAGCCGTCTTCGTCTTCTGCTCGATCTCCCACGATCTGCCCGCCCTGCTGGCCGGCGTGCGGGCCGAGGCCGGACCGGACGCCGCGATCGTCGGCAGCACCACGCACGGCGAGTTGAGCAGCGACGCGGCTACCCAGGGCGGCGTGGCGATCGCCGCGCTCGGAGGAGACGGGTTCAACGTCCGTACCCGGGCCGCCAAGATCAAGGAGCACGGGCAGCGGGCGACCGGCGCGCTGATCGCCGAGACCGTACGGGGCATGAAGGACGACTACAAGGTCCTGATCATGCTGGTGGAGGGCCTGGCGGCGGTTCCGCACGAGATCGTGCGCGGCGCGTACACGGAGATCGGCGCGACGGTGCCGCTGGTCGGCGGCTTCGGCGGCGACGACAACCGGTTCGAGGGCGACTTCCAGTTCCTCGACGACAAGATCCTGACCGGCTCGGTGGTCGGCCTCGCGCTCGGCTCGGACGCGCCGATCGGCATCGGGATCGCGCACGGCTGGCACAAGGTCGGCGAGCCGATGATCGTCAGCAAGAGCCAGGGCCCGCACATCTTCAAGCTCGACGACAAGCCCGCCCTCGACGTGCTGCTGCACCGCAACGACTTCAAGGGCACGGCCGAGGAGTTCTTCAAGCAGCGCGGCCAACTGCAGCCGCTCGGGCTCTCCCGGCGCAACGGCGAGGACATCCGGGTGATCCACGCGGGGGACGAGGACGAACGGTCGGTGTGGGGCACGGCCGAGATGACCCAGGGCGCCCTCGTCTGGATCATGAAGGCGGACCGGCACGACCTGATCAACGGCGCCGCCCAGTCGTGCGCCGACGCGCTCTCCCACCTCGACGGGCTCACTCCGCTCGGCGCGCTGGCCTTCAACTGTGCCGGGCGCCGGGTTGGGCTGATCGAGGGCGGCCTCGACGAGGAGCTGGCGGTTCTCCGGAAGGGCCTGCGGGACGCGCCGTTCGCCGGTTTCTACACGACCGGGGAGATCGCGCGCGTGCGGGGCGCCAGCGGCATGCACCATCTCACCCTGGTCACCCTCGCCTTGGCGTAGCCCATGCTCAACTGGTCGACCCACCTGCTCACCGAGTACTTCGCCGCGGTCAACGCGGCCGAGGACGAGGACGAGGCGATCCGCAACGCGGTCGAGCGCGCGGTCGAGATGGTGGAGGCCGAGGTCGGCGCGGTCGTGCGGGATGGTCACGTGCACGGCGCGTACGGCTTTGGTGGCCCGGCCCCGGCCGGGGCGCTCCATGCGGTGGCCACCGGCGAAGGCCGCCTGATCGCACCCGGCATCGGTGACCTGTACGCGGTGGCCAGCCCGCTCGGTGACATCGCCGCCGATGCGCTGGTCGTCGGCCGTCTCGACGAGTCGTTCGAGCCCGAGGAACGGCAGATGCTCCAGGGCATGGCCCAGGTGCTGGGGCTCAACCTGCGCAGCATCCGGGTGCTGGCCGCGGAACGCCATCTGCGGGCCGAGAAGGAGCGCCAGGCGACCAGCGCGCAGACCCGGCAGCGCCTGGTCGAGACCCTGCTGACCATCCAGCGGGCGATCTCCGGGCGACGGCCCTTGCCCGAGATCCTGGACGCGGTGACCAGCGGCGCGGCCGATCTGCTGGAAGGGGCGACGGTCGTACTGATGCTGGCCGAGGGTGGCACCGACCGCCGGCTGACCATCGCCTCGATGCACGGCGAGGAGATCTCGCCCCCGGACGGCGTGGCCCGCGAGGCCATGACCCAGGCCGCCGTCCTGATCCGGCCGGACGCGACCGGGACGACGATCGCCGCGCCGGTGCGGGTGACCGGCGAGATGGCCGGCAGCCTGGTCGCCCACCTGCCGGGCACGGTCGAGACGCACGCCGAGGAACGCGACCAGCTGGCCGCGTTCGCCCAGCAGGTGAGCCTCGCGCTGACCGACGCCCGCACGGTCGAGGCGGTTCGGGAGGCCAACCACGACCCGGTGACCGGGCTGCCCAACCGGGCCCTCTTCCTCAAGATCCTCAACCGGGTGCTCGCCTCCCGCGGCACCGAGGCCGACCCGACCAGCGTGCTGTTCATCGACCTGGACCGGTTCAAGGTGGTCAACGACAGCCTCGGCCACGACGCGGGCGATCAATTGCTCGCGCTGGTCGCGCGGCGCCTGCGGGCTTGCGTACGCGCGAGCGACACCACCGCCCGCCTGGGCGGTGACGAGTTCGCGGCTCTCCTGCACGACTCCCCGGTCGAGTCGGCGACCGTGGTCGGGGAGCGGATCGTCGCGTCGATCAAGGAGCCGTTCCGGGTGGCCGGCCGCGAGGTCTTCATCGGCGCGAGCGTCGGGGTCGCCACCTCCCGCGAGGTCGCCGAACGGTCGGAAACCCTGCTCCACAACGCCGACCTGGCGATGTACCGGGCCAAGAAGGACGGGCCGGGCCGGGTGCTGACCTACGAGCCGTACATGCACGCCGAGGTGCTCGACCACCTGAGCCTGCGCGGCGACCTGCAGCGGGCGCTGCGCGAGGGCGAGTTCCGCCTGCAATACCAGCCGCTGATCCGGCTGGCCGACGGGACACCGGCCGGGGTCGAGGCGCTGATCCGCTGGCACAGCCCGGCCCGCGGCTTCGTCTCACCGGTCGACTTCATCCCGATCGCCGAGGAGTTCGGGCTGATCGTCGACATCGGCCAGTGGGTGCTCGAGACCAGCGCGACCCAGGTCGCACAATGGCGACGGACCTACCCCGACCTGGGACTCAACGTCAACGTCTCCGGGCATCAGCTGGTGCACCCGCGCTTCGCCGACAACGTCATGCGGGCACTGGCGCTCGCCGGGCTGCCGTCCAGCGCGGTCACGCTCGAGCTGACCGAGTCGGTGCTGATGAGCGAGCCCGACCTGGGCAAGGCGGCACTGCACTCGCTGCGCGCGCTGGGCGTACAGCTGTCGATCGACGACTTCGGCACGGGCTATTCGTCGCTCGCCTACCTGCGCGAACTGCCGGTCGACGAGTTGAAGATCGACCGGGCCTTCATCGCGCGGGCCGAGCTGACCGGCGAGGACCTGGCGCTGGTCCGCACGATCGTCGAGCTCGCCCAGATCCTCGGGCTGCGCACGGTGGCCGAGGGCATCGAGAACGTCACCCAGCTCTCCTCGCTCCGCGCCCTGGGCTGTGGCTACGGCCAGGGCTACCACCTGTGCCGCCCGACCGACCCCGCCGACATACCGGCGAAGCTCGAGTCCCTGGCCATCGTCACCCGTTTGCGTACTTGATCGGCGCTCCCCAACATGCGAGATCCTTTTGGGGTACTTTTCGCCTAATTAGTGGCTTTACCTCGGAAGGAACGTTCCGTGACACCCTTCGCACTGTTCTTCCTCCTAGCCCTCGCCGGCTCCACCTGCTTCGCACTCGGCCGCGCGCTCGGCCGCGGCGAACGCTACGAGAAGGGCTACCGCGAGGGCTTCCGCGACGGCGAAACCGGCTCCCTCGCCCGCGCCGCCCGGCTCATCCAACTCAACGACCGCGCCGCCATCGCGCCGGCGGTCGAATCAATGAGCGGCCCCTACTCGGTGCCGCAACAACTGCCGCCACGCTGCGCGGGACCGGCGGTCACGGCGGTGCCGGTTCGGCCGCAGCTTGCGCTTTAAATCAAAAACCTTCCGGGGTACGGCGATTGCGCCGTACCCCTTTTCTTGTTCTTGGCGCCCTTTTGTGGCGCCTTTTCGCGGCCGCCCTTTTGCGGCCGCCTTTTCGCGGCGCCGGACTCGGTGATTCAGGCGAGCCCGGCCACGGCTCGCCACGCGGACCGGTCAGCGGACAGAAACGTCCCATCCCAGGCCTGGGCATCCTGCAATGCGCCGTGGCGGTCCCGGGCCGGCAGCGCCCGGAAATCGCGCTCCCACGCGGGATCGTGCCGCGCGACCGCCGCAACGAGCCGGCGCTGGGCCGGCGTGGCCGCCGACCGCGACGGTATTCCATCCGGAAAGACCACACGCAGATACGGCTCGCACAGCGCGGCCCGCTGCCGGTGCTCATCGCCAACGTCAAGATATGTCGTGCCGTACGGCACCGACGCGATCGCCGCCGGTAGGAGACCGTCGTCGTCGACGTCCCGGCACAGCCGCTCGGCGAGCACGGCCGCCGGGTGCGGCAGGGCCGTCAGCGCGAGCATGCCCTCAGCTTCGCGACGTGGATCTTCCAGCCGGCATCGACCGGTTGGTACCCGCGCACCGCGCCATTCCCGCCGCGCCCTGTGCCGGTCCTTGGAGCCGCGTGGCCGGGCATCCCTGCCCGCGGAAGAGGCGCCACGAGGCGCGCCGACACGTGCTGGCTGCCGATCGCGAAGGGTCTCACCCCGCATGGTCTCCGACACTCGCACAAGACAGCAATGCAGGAACTCGGCGTGCCGTCGACCTTGCAGGACGACCGTATGGGACATGCGGACGGCTCAGTTCAGGCTCGCTACTCGCATATCACCGCCACGATGTGCCAACGACTAATGAACGATTTGGCCGTGCGGTCACGTCCACTGGCGTGGTGTAAGAGGCGGCCAGCGCTGATCCGTTGGTGTTGATGTTAGGCGGCGATCTCTGCCGATGGGGTGGCGGATTCG